>CABSNL010000011.1 GCA_902479095.1 uncultured Collinsella sp.
GGCCCGTGGGTTATACCCTAAGAGCAAACCACCCTTTTTAAGGGTGGTTCTGATTGGCGTATATACCAGAGTCGCTGAGCGATTGACACGGATGCGGTTTAGCTCAAACGGTCCATGCCCTCTTTCTTGACGCGGTTGGCGAGTACAAAGTAGATAATGCTGACGATCAGGCCGGTAAAATCGGGGATGCTTGAGCCGGTCCCACCCAAGAGGGGCAGGGAGAGAAGCAGACTGATGACCGAACACGCTAGGCAGACGATGGACCAAATCCAGACAACGCCAGCCTTGGCGGGATTATTTGCCGCGCGGATGCCAAAGACGGCGGTCACAATTTCGACGACGCCCAATACGATGACGACGATGCAAGAAACGATCATGGCACCCGTGATATCGCCTGCCGCGCTGCCCGCAAAGAGCGCTGTAGCACCCATGCCTGCGCTTAGAATGCCGACGACAAAGAAGAAGAACGATAGGATTTTGAGTAATTTGCAGGCGTTGCTCATGGCTGGTCCTTTCGATACGAGTACGCCAACCTGGCGCACCCCATGTGCTGCACATATGGTGAAGCACATTGTAGTTCAACGCGGCGATGCATGTGCCTGAAAGCGCTTTGAGCCCGCGCAGCCCAACCCCAACCTTTCAAAAAAGAAAGCTGGGCGTAAGTCAAATCGATGGCAGCGTATGCGCGGCGCTGCGATGATGGGGCCATGGTAAGAGCTGGACCGAAGGAGAAGCCATGATGTACGGAGCAGGGCAAGTGTGTGAGCCGCGGTCGTTGGGAAGGCGCATGAGTGATTCCGTGATCGCTGCCGTGTGCACGGGATTGATGGCGGTGCTTTGCATTGGGATGCTGTGGGCCATGTCGCATGTGGGACAATAGCGGACGGTGGGGTGCCGACACAAACGGCGCTCACGTATTCGTTTTGCTTGCTAAGGAGTACCCATGGGCGTAGTCGATCCCTTTTCTGTTGCTCGGGCCGCGGGGCTTGAGCTGGCCGGGAAGTCCGAGGGACTCACGCTCACCGACGGCACGATGGAGCTGCGCGCCGATTTCACCCGCATGCATCCGCGGCTCAAGCAGGGCCGTTTGCAGCAAGAGCTGCTGGTAAAGGCTGCGCGCGCAAAAGGCGTCGAGTGCCCATGGGCGATTGATGCCACGGCAGGCTTTGGCGAGGATTCGCTGCTGTTGGCGGCCGCGGGCTTTACCGTCGATCTGTATGAGCAGGATTGCGTGATCGCGGCACTCCTCAAGGATGCTTTGGATCGCGCGGCAGATGATCCGGCGCTTGCGACAGCCGTGGCGCGCATGCGCTTACATGCGGGCGAGGACAGTATTACCGGCCTTCGCCATACAGCTGAGCTGATCGGGCAGGGCGAGCTCGCGGCTCCCGACGTGGTGTATCTGGACCCCATGTTTCCCGAGCGTACTAAAAGTGCGGCGGTCAAAAAGAAGTTCCAGCTCCTACATCATCTGGAACAGCCGTGCGCCGATGAGGAGACGCTGGTCGAAGCTGCGCTTGCGGTGCATCCGCGCAAGGTGGTTATCAAGCGACCGGTGAAGGGGCCGCTGCTTGCCGGCGTTAAGCCGAGCTATCAACTTGCGGGCAAGGCAGTTCGTTACGATGTTTTAGTGCCGCCGCGCCCGTAACTTGCGTGCGATTACCGGCGCTTCGCTAGCGCCGTGCCGATGCGGCGTCTATTTCCATGGGTGCGACGTCAGGTGCCATCCACCGCAGTATTCGCATTTGTAGCAGGCCAAACCACGCCGCCCGCGGTTTTCGCAGTCGGCCATAACTGCCTCGGCCTCGGCGCGCGTGTCGTAACGGTTTTTGCGCTCGCACGACTTGTAGCGCCAAGCCTCATCGCGCTCGGCGTCCAAGGCGTCGCGACGCTCGTCCTCGCGCGCAAACAGGTCGCTCATATCGCCGCCGGTGGCAGCGCCCAAAAACTCGCTTTTGGCCTTTGACCAGGCGGCTCGCTTTTTGCTTCCCATCTGCTTCGCGCCCCTCTTCAAACGCTGGTATCATTGCTCAATCAAAGTGATACCAATAAACGTGAGGCCGCCGCGTGATGATCAGAAAAACCCTCGATACCGACATTCCCGCCGTCATGGCTATCTACGACGCTGCCCGCGCCTTTATGCGCGCGCATGGCAACGCCACGCAGTGGCCCGAGGGCACGCCTTCGGCCGAGCAACTGGCTGCCGATATTGCCGCTGGTGGCAGCTACGTGTGCGAAGTCGACGGTCGCGTGGTGGCGACGTTTGCCTTTTTACCGGGCCCGGACGAGTGTTATGACGTCATTGAGGACGGTCAATGGCGTAGCGACACTCCGTACGCCGTGCTGCACCGTGTGGCATCCGACGGCACCGTGCACGGTATCACGGCTGCGATGTTTGCCTTTGCCAAGGAGCGTGCCGATCACCTGCGCATCGACACGCATCAGGACAACCTGCCCATGCAGGGTGCCATCTTAAAGGCTGGCTTTGAGCGCGCCGGTATCGTCTATGTGTCCGACGGCACGGCGCGTGTCGCGTTCGATTGGCTGCGCGAGGTGTAAGAGCGACGCCTCATATCAATAATTCGTGCGAACGAAAATGGTCCCACCCGGGGCCATTTTCGTTCGCTGCGCTGTTTTGAAAGCCGGCTTTCGCAAGGCGCGAACCTACGAAAATCGCCGCGCGGCAACGCAGGGCGATGAGCTTGGTCGGGGGATAGGGCCCGCTTCGCCCGCCGGCCTGTAAATTGTATCATCCAGTGTGGAGCGTGAACGCCCGTTGCCGCGTGCGATGGGCTTGTAATAAGAGGAGAGCCATGTCGAAGCAAGCGGTCGTTGGAATCTTGGCGCATGTCGATGCCGGCAAGACCACGCTGGCCGAGGCCATGCTGTTCAACGCGGGTCGCATTCGCAAGCGCGGCCGCGTGGACGATGGCGATTCGCATCTGGACACGAACACGATCGAGCGCGAGCGTGGCATCACGATTTTCTCGTCGCAGGCCGTGCTCGACCATGGCGATACCCACGTCATGCTCGTGGATGCGCCGGGGCATGTCGATTTTTCTGCCGAGGCGGAGCGCACATTGCGCGCGCTCGACTACGCGATTTTGGTTGTGGGTGCCAACGATGGCGTGCAGGGTCATACCGAAACCCTGTGGCGTCTGCTTGCACGTTATGACATCCCGACGTTTATCTATATCAACAAAATCGATTTGGAGAATCCCGGCCGCGATGTTTTGCTGGCACAGCTTGGGCAGCGTCTTTCCGAAGGCTGCCTGGACGCCAACGAACTGCTGGCGGGCGGTGCCGTTCAGGAGGACGCTGCTGCGTTGGACGAAGCGGCGCTCGAGGAGTTTCTTGAGGCGGGTGAGCTTTCCGTCGCAACGCTGTCGCGCATGGTTGCCGAGCGCAAGCTCTTTCCCTGCTTTGCCGGCTCGGCGCTCAAGGACCAAGGCGTGGACGAGCTGCTAGATGGCATGTGTACACTGATGCGTGAACAGGCGTGGCTCGCGGAGTTTGCCGCGCGCGTCTACCGCGTGAGCCGCGGGGATCGCGGTGAGCGCTTGGCTTGGGTTAAAGTGACCGGCGGCACGCTGCATGCCAAGCAGATGATTAACGGACGTTCCGGTGCCGAGGCATGGGAGCAAAAGATCGACCAGGTACGCATCTATAACGGCGAGAAGTATGAGCTTGCCCAAGAAGTTGCTGCTGGCGGTATTTGTGCCGTGACGGGTCTTGCACACGTTCGCCCAGGGGACGCCCTAGGCGCGGAGCCCGCGGGCGATGCGCCCGTCATTGCGCCAGTTCTCACCTATACGGTGCTTCCGGGCGAACACGATGTCCACGCGGTGTTCAAAGCACTGACTGAGCTGGCGGACGAAGACCCCATGCTCGGCGTAAGCTGGAATACGCATCTTGAGCAGATTCATTTGCAGTTGATGGGCGCCGTGCAACTCGAGGTCGTGCAGCGGGTGTTGGCCGATCGCTTTGGCCTTTCGATTGCGTTTGAGCCCGGCGGCATTCTCTATAAGGAGACCATTTCGCAGCCGGTCGAGGGCGTGGGGCACTTTGAGCCATTGCGCCACTATGCCGAGGTGCATCTGCGCCTGGAGCCGTTGCCAGCGGGCTCGGGCGTGCAGTTTGGCACTGTGACCTCGACCGACGAGCTCGATCTTAACTGGCAGCGTTTGGCACTCACCAACGCCATGGAGCGCGATCACCTGGGCGTGCTGACCGGCTCGCCCATCACCGATGTGCGCATTACGCTCACGGGCGGCCGTGCGCATGCCAAGCACACCGAGGGCGGCGATTTTCGCCAGGCCACGTACCGCGCGATTCGCCAGGGTTTGATGCAGGCGCGTGAGGCCGGCGCGGCGGTGCTGTTGGAGCCGTGGTATCGCTTTGAGCTCGAGGTGCCGGGGGAGTGCGTGGGTCGGGCGCTCTCAGACGCCACGCGCATGGGTGCCGAGTACGAGCCGCCGACGATGGCGGGAGACCGGGCGAAGCTTGTGGGTCGCGTGCCGGCATCCGAGGTGCAGGATTACGCGCTGGAGGTGGCTGCTTACACGAGTGGTCGTGGGCATCTGTACCTGGAGTTCGCCGGCTATGCGGCTTGCCATGATGCCGAGCGCGTCATCGAGGCGGCCGCCTATGAGCCCGAGGCCGATCTGCCCAACACGCCCGATTCGGTCTTTTGCTCTCACGGCGCCGGTTACACGGTCAAATGGTACGACGTACCCGCCGCGGCGCACGTAAAGGGCGATCCCTCTACTTTCCGCCCCTGGCGAGCAGCAGACGACGAGTTTTTCGGCCACATGTGACAAAGGGACAGTTCCTTTGTCACATGCTATTGGTATAACTCGGTATAAGTTGGTATAACTATTGCCAGGGTTTGCCAATCCGAGGAGGCCGACATGAATCCAAATCCCTTTAAGCCCACGGCTGGCAAGCGGCCTCCGATGCTCATCGGTCGCGAGTCGGTCATCGAAGATTTCGAGGAAGGGCTCGATAACGGCGCTGGAGCGCCGGGCAGGCTCATGCTCATTACGGGAAACCGCGGCTGTGGCAAGACGGTTCTCCTGCGGGAGCTGCAACGTCTGGCCAGCGAGCGCGGATGGGCGGTTGTCTCCGATTCCGCTTCGCTTGGCTTATGCGACCGCTTGGCCGACGCGCTTCGCTCGAATAAACCCGTTGTGACGTCAATGGAGTTCGGTCCGTCGTTTGGGCGGATGTCGGTCGAGGCGGCGCGAGCAAAGGGCGAGACGTTGCGAGGGCTGGTCAACGAGCGCCTCAAGAAGCTCGGTCCAGGCAAGGGCATACTGTTTGCGATTGACGAGGCGCAATCTGCGTCTATCGAGGAACTGGCGGCTCTTGCCGTTCTCTATCAGCAGATGCTCGGAGACCAGGATGCCACGGGCTTGTCCGATAGCGACCAGCGCGGTCTTGCGCTGGTGTTCGCCGGCTTACCCAGTATGGTTGACGATCTGCTCGAAGAGCCGAGCGTGACGTTTTTGCGGCGTGCCCAGCAGCGTACGCTGGGGGCGATATCTTTGCCCAAGGTACGCGATTCGTATATCCAGACGGTCAAAGACGCTGGTCTTTACGTTGACGCGGAGACAGCGGACCTTGCGGCACGCAAGAGCATGGGGCATCCCTATATGGTTCAGCTGGTGGGCTATTACATGTGGCGCTCTGCTGTCCGACGTGGCTCACAGGTCATCGAAAGGCGCGATGTCGAGGATGGCCATGCGGATGCCGTCTCCGAGTTCTATGAAGCGGTTGACGCGCCCCTGTATTACGGGCTGCGCAGTCCACAGCGCCTTTTTATCGAGGCCATGGTGGTTGACGAGGGCAAGCCGACGCGCATGGCGGATATCATTGAGCGCTGCGATCGTACCCAGAGCTGGGCGAGTAAATATCGCGCAAGCCTGATTCGCGAGCGCGTCATCGAGGCTGCCGGATACGGTCTCGTCCGGTTTACCGTGCCCATGCTGGGCGCGTACATTCGCGATCGAGTTTTATGGCATGAGTAGGGTGATAAAGGTGACGGAACAGAAGATGAGCCCGCAGGCTATCGAGGTACGTGGCGCGCGCGTCCATAACCTCAAAGACATCGATATCGATATTCCGCTGGGAAAGCTCGTGGGCATTGCCGGCGTGTCGGGTTCGGGCAAGAGTTCGCTGGCGCTGGGGGTTCTTTATGCCGAGGGCTCGCGTCGCTATCTGGAGGCGCTCAGCACTTATACCCGCCGTCGTTTGACGCAGGCCGAGCACGCTCAGGTGGATGAGGTATTGCACGTACCGGCGGCGCTCGCATTGCATCAGCGCCCCAGCGTGCCGGGCGTACGCTCGACCTTTGGCACCATGACCGAGCTCAACAATAGCCTGCGCCTGCTCTTTAGCCGTTGCGCCCATCACGTGTGCCCGCATTGCGGGGCGCGTGTGGAGCCGAGCCTTAACGTGGCTGCGGGCCTGTCGCTCACGTGCCCTGCATGCGGTCGTGAGTTCTACGCGCCGAGCGCCGAGGACCTTGCGTTTAACAGCGGCGGTGCGTGTCCCACCTGCGGCGGCACCGGTGTCATGCGCGAGGTGGACGAGGCGAGCCTGGTGCCCGACGAGTCAAAGACTATCAACGAGGGCGCGGTGCTTCCCTGGGGCACGCTCATGTGGGATCTGATGAAGCAGGTGGCAGGCGAGATGGGCGTGCGCACCGACGTGCCGTTTAACCAGCTCACGCCTCAAGAGCGCGACATCGTGTTTCATGGTCCGGCGGTTAAGAAGCACATTCTCTACGTCCCCAAAAACGGTGAGGGCGCCACGCCACTCGACTTTACCTATTACAACGCCGTCTATACCGTTGAGAATGCGCTCGCCAAGGTTAAGGACGACAAGGGCCTCAAACGCGTTGCGCGCTTTTTGCGCGAGGGTCCATGCCGTGACTGTGGTGGCACGCGTCTCTCCGAGGCTGCGCGCCTGCCTCAGGTGCGCGGTATCAATTTGGCGCAGGCCGCGGCCATGACGCTAGGCGAGGCGATTGAGTGGGTGCGCGGGGTGCCTGCATCCTTGCCGACTGAGATGCAGCCCATGGCAGCGGATATCTGCGATTCATTTTTGGGCGCTGCCCGTCGTCTGGTCGACCTGGGCCTCGATTACCTTTCGCTCGATCGCGCCGGTGCCACGCTCTCCACGGGTGAGCGCCAGCGCGTGCAGCTTGCTCGCGTGGTGCGCAACCGATCGACGGGCGTGCTTTATGTGCTGGACGAGCCTTCGATCGGCTTGCATCCCGCCAATGTCGACGGCTTGGTGGGCGTGATGCGCGATCTGGTGGATGACGGCAACACCGTGGTTGTTGTCGACCACGATACACGTGTGCTGGCGGAAGCCGACTATCTGGTCGAGATGGGCCCCGTTGCCGGAGCAGGCGGCGGCAATGTGATCGCCGCTGGTACGGTAGACGAGGTCGAGCAATCGCAGAGCAGTCGCATCGCGCCGTTTTTGCGCGCCGAGCCCAAGCGCTTGCGTCCGCAGGTGACTGACGACGAAATGTTCGACCAGGGCCATATCCGCATGGCGACCGATGCCATCCATACCGTCAAGCCGCTCGAAGTCGATATCCCGCGCGGTCGCTTGGTTGCGGTTACGGGTGTTTCGGGTTCGGGCAAGACGACGTTGGTGCTCGAGACGCTCATCCCGGCACTCAAGGCGCAGGCAGCTGGCGAGCGCCTGCCGGGGCACGTGCGTTGGGTCGATGCCGAGGGTATTGCCCGCGCAAACCTGATTGACGCTACGCCCATCGGCGCCAACGTGCGCTCGACGGTAGCGACTTATGCCGACATCCATGATGAGCTGCGCCGCGCCTTCGCCCGTACGCCCGAGGCCAAGGCAGCCGGCTACAAGGCGGGCGCCTTTAGCTACAACACCGGCGCCTTGCGCTGCCCTACGTGTGACGGCACGGGCTCGATATCGCTCGACGTGCAGTTTTTGCCCGACGTCGAGATCGTCTGCCCAGCATGCCGTGGTTCGCGCTACGCCGAGGCCGCCTCGCATATCCATCGCGAGGGTAAGGACGGGAGCTTGCTGACGTTGCCGCAGCTCATGGACATGAGTGTGGACGAGGCCATCGACGCCACACTGGGACTCAAGAAGGTTCAGACGCGTTTGCAGACCTTGCACGACCTGGGTCTGGGTTATCTCACGCTTGGCGAGCCCACACCGGCGCTTTCGGGCGGTGAGGCACAGCGCCTTAAGCTCGCGAGCGAGATGGGCCGCGTGCAGGATGATGCCGTATTCGTATTTGACGAGCCCACGATCGGCCTGCATCCGCTCGATGTTCAGGTACTGTTGAACGTGTTTGACGGTCTCGTTGCCAAGGGCGCCACGGTTATCGTGATCGAACACGATCTCGACCTTATCCGCAATGCCGATTACGTGATCGACATGGGCCCGGGCGGTGGCGATGCGGGTGGGCAAATCGTCTGCGCCGGCACGCCGAGCGACATCGCGGCCTGCCCCGCAAGCATCACCGGCCGCTATCTATAGACAATGAGGCAAAGGGACAGCCTCTTTGCCTCATTGATGCCTATTTCACGCATTGAGCCGCGAGATAGTCGCGGAAGAATGGCAATTCAAATGCGACGAGCCCTCGTCCTCGTTCCCCGATGATGCCGGCATCTATCATGCGGCGTCGGTAGCGGGAGACCTGCTGCGGCGAACGCTTAAGGCGCTCGACAAGGTCGGCGGTGGTGGACTCTTCCTCGTCATCGAGCATGGCGATGAGGAATCGCTTGTCCTCTGCAGTGAGTTCCCGATAGGTTGCCGCGAGGATTCGGTCGTCCATCTCGTCGCGCGCGATTTTGATTCCCAGGTCAAAGTCGCGTGACGAGATTTCCTTCGAATCGCTTGTGAGATCCCAAGCACGGTAGCCTACGAGTTGCAATAGGAAGGGAAAACCAGAGATCGAGCGAACGGCTCTATCGATTCCCTCAGCATCTGCCAGGCGATCGTTTTCCTGGATTGTGCGAATCAAGGCCTCTCGCACGTCATAGTCGGCAATGCGACCCAGATGATATTGTTGGGCGCGGCGAAGGAACGAGACCGTCTTGTGGTTCAGCAACGTCGAGACGTTGTTGGGAAGTCCCGCCATGAGCAGCGCGACGCGTCTCCCATCGGTCACAAAGTGCTGATACGTCGCTGCGAGCTGAATCATCTCGTCGAGTGTCGGGTCCACCTCGTCAACCGTGACGAGCAGACCGGTGCCCGCTTCGTTGAGCTGGTCGATGATGTCGCTCATGCGATACCGCCAGGTTGAGGCATCGTGAACGCGACTGACCTCGATGCTGCCGAGCGGTGCAATTCCGAGACCGGTGACTTCGAAGCGGTTGGACGGGTCGATAAGATGGCCGGCAGCACGTTTCGCCCCGAACTCGATTTCCTCAAGCATTCCCGGGAGCGCGGTCGTCTTTACGGCAATCCAGCCGTGGGATTCCGCCCTTGTCGCGAGCGACGACATGAGAGCGGTTTTACCGGTTTCACGAGCGCCTGAGAAGATCGAGGTCAATTCTGGGCGCCTGCGCTGGCTCAAGAAGGCACGGTCCAAATCCCGAATAATCTGTTGTCTGCCAGCGAGGTGGGCAGGAACCTCACCAAAACTGGGGGGGGGTAAACGGGTTCTCGAGATATTCCACAGAGCTCTCCTTTCACACCGCCGTTTAACTTCATTTTACTTTAGTTAATTCTGATTAAAAGTGAGGGCTCTTTATCTAGAGCATCAATTAGGCGTGTGTGCCATCGGCGCGGCGCTTGAATGTGACAAAGGGACAGTTCCTTTGTCACATTCCCGGAAAGCCTGTTTGGCGTAGGGCCTCGTAGAGGACGATGGCGGCGCTGTTGGAAAGGTTGAGGGCGCTGATGCGGTAGTCGTCCGGGTTGACGAAGTTGCCGCAGATATCCTGCCGAAGGATGGCCTCGTGGCTGTTCTCGGTATGCCCCAGCGATTCCTCGTGAGCTTCCCAAGCCTCGGCGTTATCGAGTGAGTCGCAATCGCGCAGCATCGGGATGCGCTCGCAACGCTCGGGCGCTGCGGCAAGCAGTGGCTCGGGAATGCCCGAGCTCTCGCTGCCAAAGACCAAGTAGTCGCCGTCGCGGTAGGTGCTTTGCGCATAGGTGCGGCGTGCCTTTTTGGTCAGTAGATGTAGGCGCTCGTCGGCAGGGGAGAGGTCGTTGCGCGCAAGGAAATCCTCCCAGCCGGCATAGGTCGTCACGTCCAAGTTTTGCCAGTAGCCCAGGCCGGCGCGACGTACCGTCTTGTCGTCGAGCGAAAAGCCCAGCGGCTCCACCAGATGCAGGCGGGCGCCGGTGACCACGCAGGTACGGCCGATATTGCCCGTATTGGCGGGAATCTCGGGCGCATACAGCACAATGTTGAACATGAATCTCCTTGGCTCAGAACGAAAAACCACCACGAAGGGGACAGACGCCTTCGTGGTGGTTTGGCGGTTGTGTAGGCGGAAAAATGCCCGCTTGGATAAACCTAGACGCGGTGCCAGTCGGTCAGGCAGGCATCGAGGGAGGCGATGAGCGCATCCTTGTCCATGTGACGGCCGATGATGCACAGGCTCGTCATGCGGTCGCCCGTCTCGTCGTCCCAAATCTGTATGATCTCGGGGTTCTCGTCGATGATCTTCTGCTTCTCGCCCTCGGGCGCCGAGTCGACAAACAGACCGTTCTCCATCAGGCGCATCTGGTGGCCAGCCTGCTCAAACATGTAGCACATGTCCGGATCGCCGGTCTGCCACAACGGACCCTTGACGCGAATGACCTCGTCGGGCCACTCCTGCTCAACAAAATCGGTGAACTTCTGCAGGTCAAACGGCTTGCGGCGCGAGTAAACAAAGGTCTCGATGTCGTACTCGAGCACCTCGGGGTCGTCGTGCTCCTCGGGATGCTCCATGGCCTCGATCCAGGCGGCGGAGTTATAGGCGCGCATAAAGTCGAAGCGGTCGGTATCGAGCAGCTCCTCCATGGGGACCTCGCCGTTTTGGGCCTCGACGATCACGGCGTCCTTCTGCAGGCTGCGCACGATAGCCTTGAGCTCGGCGATCTGCTCGGGACTCACGGTATCGGTCTTGTTGAGGATCAGCGTGGAGCAGAACTCGATCTGCTGGATGAGCAGGCTTTCGATGTCGTCCTCGTCGATATCCTCGGCCAGCAGGTCGCGACCGCCGTTGAACTCGTCGTACATGCGGGCGCAGTCGACCACGGCCACGATGTTGTCGAGCGCGAGCTTGGGCTCGCCGCCCACCTTGGCCTCGTCGCAGAAGCTCGAGATGGTGTAGGCGATGGGGATGGGCTCGCAAATGCCCGAGGCCTCGATGATGATGTAATCGAAGTTGCCCGAATCGGCGATGCCCTGCAGCTGGTTAGCAAGGTCGTCCGAAAGCGTGCAGCAGATGCAGCCGTTGGTGAGCGGGATGAGGTCGTCGGTCTCGGAAAGGCCGCCGTCGGCGATAAGGCTGGCGTCGACGTTGATCTCGCCGATATCGTTGACGATCACGGCGGCGCGGATGCCGCCGTCGTTAGCGAGGATGTGGTTGAGCAGCGTGGTCTTGCCGGCACCGAGGTATCCGGTAAGCATGATGATCTTCACGGGTTTGTTGGGCATATGCCCTCCTTTGTTAGACATGGCTTACAGTTAAATCTTATGCCAAACGCCTGCTCTTATACCCAAGCGCCGGCAAATAACACAGGCTACTCCCAGGCTCCCCACACATCGGGGCAATAACCGACGGTGGCCTTTTTGCCGTTGCGCACGATGGGCTCGGCTAGAACCTGCTGATTCTCGAGCAGTTTATCGAAGCGCTGGCTAGGGGTGAGGTGCTGGATGAGCGCGAGCGTCTCCTCGTCCTTGGCCTTGGGGTTGAGTAGCTTGTCGATGCCGCCGACCGCCTGCATCACGCTCGTGAGCTCGCCCTTGCTCATCTCCTTTTCCTTAAGGTCAATAAACTGCACCTTAATGCGGCGCTCCTTAAAATAGCGTTGGGCCTTCTTGGTATCAAAGGACTTTTTGGTGCCGAAGATTTGAATATTCATGGTCCCGCCGCTCTATCGAATGAAGTTGGTCGTTGCGCGATCTGCCTCGGGTGCGTTGATACCGGCGGCCTGTCCTGCCTCGATACAGCGCAGGAGCCAGGCCATGTTTTTGCCGATGTTTCGCATGGTGGCAAGGCCCTCGGCATCCCCATCGGCGTCGCCGGGTACGCGTCCAAACACGTTGTTCCAGTAGGTGGAAGCAACTACGGGCATTTGCTTAATGGTGAAGTACTTGTTGAGCACATCGAACGTGGTTGACGTGCCGCCGCGACGGGCGACGGCGACCGCGGCGCCGGGTTTGTGCTCAAAGGCATGCCCGCCTGCATAGAAGGCGCGATCGAGGGCCGAAAGGATGCGTCCGCTGGGGTGCGCATAGTAGACGGGTGAGCCAAAGACAAAACCATCTGCTTGCTCGGCGGCAGCGATGAGCTCGTTCACCACGTCATCGTCAAAGGTGCAGCGACCGCCAAGTTTGCCGCACTGGCCGCAACCGATGCAATCGCGAATGGGCTTGGCGCCCAGCTGAAACACCTCGGTATCAATGCCTTCGGCATTGAGCTGCTCGGCGACCTCGGCGAGTGCGCGGGCGGTGTTGCCGTTTGCCTTGGGGCTGCCATTGACCAAAAGAACCTTCATCACAAACTCCCTCTGCTTTTGGTGACTTCTGCGGAGGATTATCGCACGAGAGGGTAGATGGCGTGGGGCGCGATGTGAAACGGCTTGTGTTTCACATCGCGCCCCACGACGCTAGTTCAGCTTGGTGCCCGGTACTTGCGGTGCCTCTTTAAGCAACGCTTTGAGCTCGTTCAAAATGGAAACGGGCTGTCGATCGACAGCGTCCAGATGAAGCGTCGCCACACGAATGGGTGGCTGATATTCAAGCGAGCCGATGAGCACGGGAGAACCCAGGAATCGTTCGATTTCATCTGCGAGCACGTCGATTGCCTCGGGGCCGAGCTCATCGAAGAGTGCCACGAACATCGGCCCCGTCGAGCGGAACAGGCGGCCCTTGCCGCGCGAACAATCCATGAGGCAGGCGGCGCTTTCGGCGAGCACGCGGTCGCCTGCATCGAATCCAAAGCGGGCATTGACCTCGGCGATATCGTCGACCTTAATGGCAATAAAGCCTGCCTCGTGCGGCACACGGCGCATCTCTCCAATAGCGTTGACCAGCGCGTGGACATCGCCCAGGCCGGTCACGGAATCGGTCGTATCCGCTAGGCTTCGGTTGACGATAATGCCCACATACATGCTGGGTTCGGTATCGGTGCCGTCCAAGCGGTAGCCCGTGCAGTCGCAAAGCACGTATTTTCCGGTGGCATCCATTACGCGATACTGCATGTAGTGGAAGTGCCACGTGCCGTTTATCACCATGTCGAGCTCGGCGCGTACGTTGTCGCGGTCCTCGGGATGAACGCGGGCAAGCCACATATCGACCGAATTAAAAGGATGCTGGGAGGGCAGGTCAAAATCGCGCACGGCGTTAACCGACCATTGCGATTCGCCCGTATCGAGGTTAAGGATGAACGGATAGCGCGTCTCGGAGCTCATGGAGATCGCTTGGAACACCCGGTCGTTGCAGGGAAGCTGATCGACGATTGGGCGTTGCGGCGCGTCATTGTCTTTCGGCTGCTGCACGCGATGCATAAGCTTATAGCGATACATCTTGCGATCAGCATCCATCGTCATCTGGCGACGCGTGTCGCCAGCAAGTGGATCGACGCGCGAGCAGCCAAAGCTAAAGCTGCCGATCATAGGCGCCTTGCCACCTGAGCTCGCCTCGATCAGTCCGGTACGTACCTGTTCCAAGCGCTGCTCGAGTTCAGTCTCGTTTGCGGAGAGCGAGATGAGCACAAACTCGTCTCCACCGATACGGAACAGCATCTCATTGTGCTCCATGGCTTCGGAGAGCGTGCGGCAGATGCTCAGAATATAGCGATTGCCTTCGGCGTGGCCAAACCTATCATTGCAATGTTTGAGATGGTCGATGTCAATATAGGCGCAGGTGAAGGGGTCGCCTTTGCGCCAGAGTTGCTCGACGTGACGGTCGAGTCCGCTGCGGTTGCCCAAGTTGGTGAGCGGGTCGATATAGGCGTTGCTCTCAAGCAGCCGGCGCTCTTGTTGCAGGATGGCATGCGTCTTTTGCAGTTGCTCGCCAACGGCGCGTAGTTCAGCAGGCAGCGCGGCAACATCGAGTTCGGCGGTCGAGATGCCATTCGCAAGTCGCTGAAGATAGGCAATAATCGATTGCTCACCCAGGCGATATGACTCGTTCATGATGGATAACCCCCTTGGGCGGAACAACGGTTTGTATCATATCCCCAATTCGGTTTGAATTGGGGATATAAGTTAGCTAATGGAGACAAATTCCCCCTCCGGCGGTGGCGTTTTGCGCGCGAGCGTATCAGTTGTTATTGCCACCATCGAGCAATGCCTCAAAATCCTTCGCCGGCATGGGACGGTAGTAGAGGAAGCCCTGAGCGTAGCGGGCGCCCATTTGTCGTAGCATGTTTGCCTGCTCATTTGTCTCGACGCCTTCAACCACGACGGGCAGATGGAGCGACTGCGCCATCTCGAGCATCGATGACACGATCTGTGCGCTGCGGCCTTGATCGCGGTCGGTGGGCACAAAGGTGCGGTCGAGCTTGATGACGTCGACGTTGACGTTCTTGAGCATCGCGAGCGTGGACTGGCCGGTGCCAAAATCGTCCATGTAGGTCGAGAAGCCACGGGTGTGCAGATCCGCGGTCAGCTTATCCACGGCCTCGGACTCTCCGGTATAGGCGGTCTCGGTGATCTCGATGTGCATGAGTTCGGGCGGCAGGTTGTACTGGGCGGCGAGCGACCCCATATGCTCGGCGACATCGCAGGCAAGAATGTCTACGCGCGACACATTGAGGGAAATCGGAACCACGCGAAGTCCTCGATTGAGGCGCTTGCGGAGCCACATGGCGACGCCCTGCCAAACATATTTGTCGAGCGTCACTACAAAGCCGCTTTCCTCGAGTGCGGGAATAAACGTTGCGGGCGAAATGAGAGAGCCGTCCTTGTCAATCCAGCGGGTGAGTGCTTCGGCGCCAATAATCTCGCCGGTTTCCATATCGACCTGGGGCTGAAGATAGTACGTGATGCGACCATTTGACAGCGCGTACTGGAATTCGGTCAGCGTGCGGTTGAACACGATTTCGCGCTTGTACTCCTCGGGGCAAAAAATGGCAATGCGCTCCTTAAAGTCGTTTTTTGCGCGCCGATTGGTAAACATGGCCTTTGCCTGCGCATCGATGGTGATCTCCTCATTGGAATCGATGGGGTAAACGCCCATGGACGGCCAAAAACCTACGCCGCCATCATGCCTGGCTACTGCCTCGCGAACGCGGTTGTAGATTTGATGGACGGTGATGTGCTTAAAGGGGATGAGTACGCAAAAGTCATCTTGGCCCCAGTACCCTGCGACGCCCATGCCGGCATTCTCGATGTCCTTGAGGACCGTGCCCACATCGGCAAGCAGGCGGTCGCCTTCGGCCTGTCCATACCATTCGTTAAACAGGCGCATGTGGCCCATGTCGACCGTGGCGATGCACCAGGCGCCGTCGCGCCTTGCCTTGATGAAGGCATTGGCACGGCGCATAAACTCGCTGGGTCGGTAGAGACCGGTGAGCATGTCGAGGTGCTCGGCGACGGCGCCTTTGCGTTCCATCTCGGGTATGGGCAGACTGTCGTTGGGAACAAGTCCGCCGGCCGTGCGAAGGCGACGATCGAGTTCGCCCAAAACAGTCGATGCTTGGGAGTCCAGGCGTTCGTAAAAGGTCTGGACGACAAGACAGACGGGAGCAATGGTGTCGCCTGCGATTTGCACAGGAGCGAAAACGGCTTCTTTAAGGTGGCGGGTCAGTTGCTCGAATGCCTCGTGGTCCAGGTCGTTGCTGAGCACGACGAACTGGACGCTACGTGAACGGTAGACCCTGCTCCTGCCGCGGGTGATCGACAGCATGCGGCCTGCGTATTCGGCAAGCATGTTGTCGACAGCCTCGGCCCCGTAAAGCTCGTTGAGCTTTGTCGTGCCACGAACGCGCACCGCTATAAGGCCCGTCTCGCAACGGTCGCAACGACAGGCGTCGATGGCATTGACCAACATGCGCTGGGTGCCGAGGCCTGTCGCGGCGTCGACGGTTTCGGCAAGTGAGTGGTTGACGAGCTCGCCGACATAGAGCGAGGGGACATTTTCGTCGCCGTCGATGCGAAACCCGCGAGCACGGCAGAGGACGTAGTCGCCGACGGCATTGCGCACACGATACTGCATGACGCGACGGTGCTTGGTGCCGTTATAGACTTGGTCGATGTCGTTGATGTAGGCCTCAAGGTCATCGGGATGCACGCGCGTTTTCCAGTAATCGCGACAGTTGTCTATGTGCTCCGAGGGAAGGCCAAGATCGCGCAAGGCGCCTTGTGACCAAAGGGTGCGATGTTTGTCCAAGTTCTCGATAAAGAAATAACGGCCCTCGTTGAGCATCGAAAAGGCGTCGAAAATGCGATCGCTTATTTCGAAGTCGTCGGCGTGGACTTGCGTGATATTGCGTCGATCAAGGTGCATGGCATGACGTAGCTTGTAGTCGTACATGCGATGGTCGGCATCGAGCGTCATGCGATTGGGGGCTTCGCCCAGGGCGGGGTCGGCATACGACACTCCATAGCTAAACGAGCGGGGCATCTCGGAATCGTTGTTTTTGAGCAGGACCGTTCGGCAGCGTTCCAGACGTTCGGCGAGGTCGTCCTCGGTTGCAATCGTAGATAGGATGGCAAACTCGTCGCCGCCTATGCGAAACGCCGCCTCGTCCACTTTCATATACAGCTTGAGATAGAGACTTACCTGCAAGATGTAGCGGTTGCCCTCGTCATGCCCAAAGACGTCGTTGCAGTGCTTGAGATTGTCGATATCGATGAACGCCATGGTAACGGGGGCGTCCTGCTCCCAGAGTTCTTCGAGGGAGCGGGCAAAGCCGCCGCGGTTACCAAGCCCGGTAAGCTGGTCGGTAAAGGCGGTCCTGATCAGATCGTCTTGACGTTCGAGAAGGTCGCGGACGGTCTTTTCGAGCGTTTCGGTGTAATTGCTGACAGTTTCCATGTTCTAAGTGGCTTTCTGAGGTCGGGGCGGATTGCGTCGGGCGAGCTCGTTGTGTACACACGTCGTTGCTCAGCGCTTTGCATGTATCCAGGCCCCCGCCTTGCCGCGTTGTTGAGTTAATTTGCCGGCTAATGTTCGCTGTTGATAACAGCTGAGTAGTGTAAACAATAGTGCACAATTATATATGGGTGCACATGCTGTGGGCGGCTATTGTTCGACAGGCGGTAGCGCGACGATGCGATGTTCGATAAAAATGCGACTGGGACGATATATGTTGACGGGTATACTTGTCCCGTTTGAATTTGTGGGGACGGAGATGGTCGCATGGCACAGTCAAATACGACGCGCACGGTGGGGCTGGCACTCGAGGGAGGCGGCTACCGCGGTATGTATACGGCGGGCGTGCTCGACGTTTGGATGGAGCACGGCTTAACTTGCGACCATATGGTGGGTGTCTCGGCGGGCGCGGCGTTTGGCTACAACTTTAAATCGCGCCAGATCGGCCGCGCCATTCGCTATAACAAGGCCTATTGTGCCGATAAGCGCTATGCGGGTGTAGCAAGCTGGCTGCGGACCGGCGATATGTTCAATGCCGATTTTGCCTATCACGAGGTGCCCATCGAGCGCGATCCCATCGATTTGGAGACATATCGCGCCTGCCCCATGCGGTTTACGTGCGTGTGTACCGATATCGAGACGGGCAAGGCCGTCTACCACGACCTGCCCTATGGCGATGAGCACGATATCGAGTGGATCCGGGCGTCATCGGCGATTCCCGTGGCGACGCGCCCTGTCGCCATTGAGGGCCGTAAGTACCTGGATGGCGGCGTGGCTGATTCTATTCCCAGCGCATGGCTGTTTGCGCAGGGGTATGACCGTAATATCGTGGTACTCACGCAGCCGGCGGGCTTTGTAAAGCAGCCCAACAGCGTGATGCCCATGCTGCGTCGCGTGTTCCGTCACTATCCGGAGTTTGTCGCAGCGCTCGAGCATCGGCATGAGGTCTACAATGCCACGCTCGATGACCTGGCACGTCGCGAGGCCGCCGGCGAAATCTTTGTGGTGCGTCCGAGCGAATCGGTGAAGGTGCCGTCGCTGTGTCGCGAGCCCGATGAACTTGAGCGCATCTACCAGATTGGTTGCCGCGATGCGGAGGCGACTTTGCCGGCACTGGAGGCATATCTGGCAGGGTAGAGGCTGCTGCCGCCATCTCGGCGGAAAGCGCATCCCGGAATGGAGATCCAAACTGGGATGCGCTTTCCATTGCTGAAGATATGAGGCTGCGAATCAGTTGCTCGGCCTATGCCTATGCCTGCTGCCAGGTGTCTACGAGCTCCTTGGCCGCGGCGTAGGGGTCGTCGGCGCTGCAGACGGCACTCACCACAAAGAAGCCGTCGACGCCGGTGGCCTTAAGCTGCGGCAGGTCGGCCGTCTTGACGCCGCCGCCCACCACGATGGGCACGGGGCTTGCCGCGTGAAGTGCGGCCAGGTCCTCAAAGCTCTTGGTGATGATAGAGCCGTCGGCCGCGCGTCCGCAGTCGCGCTTGGTCTCGGTCTCGTGGAGTGGGCCGATGCCCAGGTAGTCGACTAGGCTCATGTCGGCGGTCTTGACGTACTCGAGCATCTCCTCGCAACGGGCCGAAAGGCCCACGATGGCGTCGGGACCCAGCAACTTGCGACAGACCTCGACGGGAATATCGCTTTGGCCCACGTGCACGCCGTCGACGGCAATACCCTGCTCGCGTGCGGCAAGCACACAGTCCAGACGGTCGTCGATCAGCAAGGCGACCTGACCGGTCTTGCCGGCCTGAGCGATTGCCTGCGCGGCGTCGCCGGTCAGCGCAATGATCTCGCGGGCACTTGCCACCTTGGAGCGCACCTGGATGCAGGTAAAGCCGGCGTCGAGCGCCTGGGCCACCACATCGCCCACGGGGCGCCCGAGCGTGTTTTCGGGGCCGAGTACCAGATAGGCCGAGATATCAAGGTTGTCGCGGATGCTCATCGTGCTTCCTCCTGCTTCTTGATCTGTGCTTCCATGCGCTCGAGCTTGCCGGTCATGGTGTCGGTAAATCCGGGCCGGATATCGGCTTTGAGCACGACTTCGGTGCGGATGCCCTTGCTCGCCAACACAAAGGTTGCGTCGCGCACGACCTGCATGACCTCGTCCCAGTCGCCCTCGATCTCGGTGAACATCGAGGTGGTGCGGTTGGGAAGGCCGCTCTCGCGAATGACGCGCACGACCTCGGCGACCTCGGCGGATAGCTCATCGCCGGTGCCGCATGGGGCGATGGCCACAGCGACGAGCGTGTTCATGCCGGCATTGGTTGCGGGCTCGGACATGGCTTATGCCTCCTCGAGCTCGAGTCGGTTATCGGCGATGTCCTGGGCGCTCGCGCGGTAGAGCTCATCGATAAAGGCGACCTTAAAGCTCGCCGGGGCGTCGGCGACAGCGGCGGCACGCGAGCCGGCAACGTTGTAGACGGCGGCACCGCAGACGGCTGCCGTAAACGGATCGGCGGCGCAGGCGTACACGGCCAGCACGCCGCCCTGCGAGCAGCCGCAGCCGGTGATCTTGGACATGAGCGGGCTGCCGCCGTGGGACTTGGCCACGGTCGTGCCGTCGGTGATCAGGTCGACTTCGCCCGAGACCACAACGGCGCCACCGGTGTAGCGGGCGAGCGCCACCGCGGCATTGCGGGCGGCGTCTACCGTGTCGGTGGTATCGACACCGCGTACGCGGCTCAGATCGGCCGCCTCGCCCTCAAGACCCCACAGGCCGGCGAGCGCGATAATCTCGGAGGCGTTGCCGCGCACGATGGCGGGCTTATACTGCTTGAGCTCGTTTACCAACTGGGTGCGCAGGCTACCGATGCCCAGGCCCACCGGATCGAGCACCCAGGGCTTGCCGGCGTCGTGTGCCGCCTTCGCCGCGCGGGGAATCGTCTGCTCGTAGATGGGGAAGAGCGTGCCCATGTTGAGATAGATGGCGCCGCCGCCGGCAACGAGCGCCTCGCCCTCGTCGGGCAGATAGACCATGGCGGCCGATCCGCCCACGGCGAGCTGCGCGTTGGCGACAAAGTCGATCGTCACCGTGTTGGTGATGGAGCCTGCCATCGGATTGGTGGCGCGAATCTCATCCACGGCCTTGATCACATGTTGCTTAAGCTGTTCCGAATCAATCACTGCACATGCCTCCTTGGCATAGAAAAGGGGCGCTGTGCATAGACAGCGCCCCTGTAAAGGCGGCATGCTCCCTACGCCAGCATTAACTGACAGGTTCAAAGGATTGGGCCCCATGCCCTCTCAGCCTTGTGGTTTGCACCGCCGGCACTCCCGCATCGAATCTGTTGTTCCCTATACTAGCGCACCGTTACAATGGTTGCGGTGAAAATGACTGGGGGACTCTATGATCAAACTTGTGCTGACCGATATGGACGATACGCTGATTCCAGCCGGGCATGACGGCGCCAGCGACTACGCCATTGAGGGTATTCATGCCATGCAGGCGGCGGGTCTGCACTTTGGGCCGGTTTCGGGTCGTCAGCCGTCCGCGATGGGCTGGATGTTCAAAAACCGTTCCGAGTGTTTTTCGACCGGTGCGTTCTGTAACGGCCAGGTGATGTTTGTCGACGGCGAAGTAGTCGCTTCGCGCGCAATCGACAACGATGCTCTGATACGTTTGGCTGACTATCTGGAGCAAGAAACCGACGATACATTTCTAAAAGTCTACAGCCTGGGCGATGACTTTTGGGGTAACGATGCCTATTGCGTGACGAGCAATCCCGAGCGTGTACGTCGCGCTATGGAGTCGGGCGGCAATGCGTGGCTCAAAGGCGAAGAGGCCCCGTGCCGTCCCGTCGTCGATGACGCGCCGGTGTTTAAGGCGAATATCTGGAGTGCCCGTTCGCGTGAGGAGCTCGCGGAGCTACGCGAGCGCGTTGCCGTTGAGATGCCGGAACTCTCGCTTGTGTTTCCCAACAACCGAGTGCGCCTGTTCGACATCCTTCCGGATGGTTGGGACAAGGGCTGCGCTGCGCTGGAGCTGGCGCGCGCCTTGGGCCTGACGCCCGACGAGGTGGCCGTATTTGGCGATTCCGATAACGATCTGCCCATGATCGATGCCGTTCCCAACTCCGTTGCAGTCGCCAATGCCAACGAGGCCGTCACGGCTGCCGCGCGCTGGCATATCGGCGCCGCGGCAGATGATGCGGTCGCCGGGGCTCTGCATCAGATTGCCGCCTGCGCCGCGACGGGGGAGATGCCGCCGTTTATGCGTCAGGAGGGTGCAGCCGACGCGAATCTCGCGAACAGCTAAGGAGACAGCCATGAAGCTCCAGCAGCTCAGATATGTCGTCAAAGTTGCCGAATGCGGCAGCATTACCGAGGCCTCGCGCCGTCTCTTTGTGTCGCAGCCTTCGATTACCGCGTCGATTCGCGATCTCGAAAACGAGATGGGTGTGCACATCTTTGAGCGCACCAACAAGGGCGTCATTGTGTCCGAGGAAGGCGAGACCTTCTTGGGCTATGCGCGCCAGGTACTCGACCAGGCCGACCTGCTCGAGGGTAAGTACAAGGGCGCATCCGAGCAGGTGCCGCACTTTAGTGTGAGCTGCCAGCATTATTCCTTTGCCGTCAACGCGTTTGTCGACGTGATTCGCGAGTTCGATGCCGCGCGTTACGACTTCACCCTGCGCGAGGAGCAGACTCACGAGATTATCGAGGATGTTGCGCATATGAAAAGCGAACTGGGCATCCTGTACTTATCCGAGCATAACCGCGAGGTCATCGAGCGCATGCTGGTGGCCAACGAGCTCGTGTTCGAAGGACTCTTCTGCGCCACGCCGCATGTCTTCGTCTGCGCCGACCATCCGCTGGCGGACCGCTCCAGCGTGACGCTCGAGGATCTGGAAGACTACCCGTTCCTGTCCTACGAGCAGGGCAGCTACAACTCGTTTTACTATTCCGAGGAGCTGACCTCGACGTTCGAGCGTCGCAAAAATATCCGCGTGCGCGACCGTGCGACGTTGTTCAATTTGGCCATGGGCCTCAACGGCTACACGGTATGCTCGGGCGTGATCAGCCACGAGCTCAACGGTCCCGGCATTATCTCGATTCCGCTCGACGTGGACGAGTATATGGAGATTGGCATCATCACGCGCAAGAACACGACGCTCACGCGCTACGGTCGGGCCTATATCGACGCGATTCGTCAGCATATCTAGGCCGCTGTACTCCGCACGGTTCAAGTCTCTTTATGGCAGTCCAGACTGATATAGGAAGCATCTATATCAAACTGTTATAAACGTATATTTTACGATGGTCATATGAGCGCTCATACTCTGTCCCAGTAAAGCAACCAATGCAAAGGGAGATATCTATGAGCACTTCGATTCAACCGAACGCGCCGTTTCGCGCCGATATCGTCGGCAGTTTTCTTCGTCCGCAGGCTGTAAAGGACGCCCGTGCCGCCTATGTCGTGGGTAAACTCGACGCTTCCGGCCTTAAGGCCGTCGAGGACGACGCCATTCGCGATTTGGTGGCCAAGCAGAAGGCCGCCGGCCTGCGGGTGATCACCGATGGCGAGTTCCGCCGCAGTTACTGGCACCTCGACTTTATGTGGGGGCTCAACGGCATTGAACGCCGCACCTCACGCACGGGTTATATGTTCCATGACGAGGAGACGACGGCCGACACCGCCGTGGTTACTGGTCCCATTAGCGGCGAGAACCACCCGTTCGTCGAGCATTTTAAGTTCGTCAAGGCGCTTGAGGGGGAGGGCCAGGTCGCACGCCAGACCATTCCGGCGCCGATCCAGACGTTCTCTGAGGTCACACTCGATCGCTGCGACGGCCAGCAGGAGAGCCTGCGCGCTGTCTATAAGACCGATGAGGAACTTGCCGACGCCATTGCGGCCGCTTATCGCACGGTGATCACCGACCTGTACGCAGCAGGCTGCCGCAACATCCAGTTTGATGACTGCACCTGGGGCATCTATTGCGATACCGACTTTGTGTCCAAGACCGGCATGAGCCCGGTCGACCTGCAAAAGGTAAGCGAGCTGGGCGTGGCGCTCAACAACGCCGCCATCGAGGGCAAGCCCGACGATCTGGTTATCAACACGCACGTGTGCCGCGGCAACTACCATTCCACCTATGCCTTTGAGGGCGGCTACGACCCCATCGCGCCGTACCTGTTCGCACATGAGAATGTCGATGCGTTCTATCTGGAGTTCGACACACCCCGCGCCGGCGGCTTTGAGCCGCTCAAGTATGTTGCCCCCGGCAAGAAGGTCGTGCTGGGCTTGGTAACCACCAAGGCGGCAGAGCTCGAGAACGAGGACGCCATCGTCGAGCGCATCCGCGAGGCGGCAAAGTACGTGCCGCTCGAGAACCTGTATCTGTCTCCGCAGTGTGGCTTTGCCAGCTGCGAGATTGGCAACAAGCTGACCGAGGACGAACAGTGGGCAAAGATCGCGCTGGTCAAGCGCATTGCCGAGCGCGTTTGGAAGTAACGCTACCGCTTGCAGGTGACGGCGCGCGCGAGACATGACGTATCACGTACAATGGTCCGGATCGTATCGTTCGGGCAGGTTATCCGATATGCCTGATCGCCCTTCCATCATGAAAGGACTTCCATGTCCCAATCCTCGACGCCCGCCGTATCTGAACTCGAGGAGACTGCTGAATAGTAGCTGCGTTCAGCCAAATTAAAAATGGCGTCCATGCGTATGTACGCGTGGACGCCATTTTTAATGCGTCAGTATCCAGTGGATGCCGCGCGCCATGCGCAGGTCAGTTTGGGCAAAATGATTGCCGGGGTTGAGCTCCAGCGTTGTTGGGATGTCGCGCTCGATAAACAGCTCTTCCATCGCGCGCGTATCGTCGAGTACGTGCCGCATCATGCGGTTGGGCGTCTTGGTTTCCTTTTTACCGAGCGACAGATAGGCGGCGTCGGGCGTAGCCGTTATCGTGCGCTCGCGCGCGTAGTCGATAAAGCCGGGGAACCACAGCGACCCCGATGCACTCGCTGCGCGCTCAAAGACATCTGTTTGCCAAAGTGCCCACAGTGCAAAAAGACCCGCCAACGAGTAGCCGGCAACGCCGCGCCAGGCAGGCGGTTGCGGGAGCGATGATTCGGCCTGGGGGATTATCTGCTTCAACAACTCGTCAAGAAAACCAGCAGCCTGTCCGCCAAAGGGCTCGCTATCGCGTACGGTACCATCGCATGCCCAGGGGCTCAGCTCGCGATTCCAATCGAGCCCTCCAATGGCGACAAGGGTGAACGGCGGGCAGTCGAGCTCTCGGCAGCGCTCGTAGACTTCACTGCCGTCGCCCATAACCACGGGGAGATAGATGACGGGCGCGCCTTCCGCACGCTCTGAATAAACGGTTATCTGCTTATGATGCGCTTCCAAGGCAGGCTTCTCTCGGTGTTGTGATATTGACAGCCTCAATTGTCGCACGCTGGCACGGGGGCAGACGCTAAAAGAAAGGCGCGGAGCCGCTCGATGCGATTCCGCGCCTTGTTGTTTTGCTTTAGCAGACTATGCCGTTACGCCACGAAGAAGTAGACGAGGAAGGCGAGGGCTGCGATCCACATGAGCGGCTTGATCTTGGAGGCCTCGCCCTTAAAGAGTGCGACGATCACGTAGGTGATAAAGCCCAGGCCAATGCCGGCAGAGATGGAGTAGGTGAAGGGCACGCCGGCGACAATCATGAACGCCGGGAAACCCTGCGACACGTCGGACCAGTCGATCTCGGAGGCCTCGCTCATCATGAGGTAGCCGACGTAGACCAGAGCACCACAGGTGGCGGCGCTGGAAACGATGGTGACGATGGGGGAGAAGAACGCGGCGAGAATGAACAGCACGCCGGTGGTGACGGAGGTGAGGCCCGTGCGGCCACCGTCGGCAGCGCCAGAGGTGGACTCGACGAAGGTGGTGATGGAGGAGACGCCCATGAAACCGCCCACAGCGGCGGCGGCGGAGTCGACGATCAGGATCTCCTTGATATTCTCGACGTTGCCGTCGTCGGTGAGGAACTCGCCCTGCTTGGCCACGGCCATCGCGGTGCCCATGGTGTCGAAGAAGTCACTCATGAGCAGCGAGAACGAGATGACGAGGAGCGCGGGGTCGGTAAGGACCTTGACGATGGCAGGCACGCCGCCGGCGTCGGCGATGGGGCCACCGATGCTCGAGAAGTCGAGCGGGGCGATGATACCGGTCGGAGCCTGGGTCACACCTAGGGGGATACCGGCGATGACGGCGACGACGATGCCGATGAGCAGCGAGCCGGGGACGTTGCGGCAGGCGAGGGCGACTGTCACCAGGATGGAGATGATGCCGACGATGAAGGTGGGGGAGGTGATGTCGCCCAGACCGACGAGTGTACCGGCGCCAGCGGTGATAATGCCGGCATCGCACAGGCCAATCATGGCGATGAACAGGCCCAGACCCACCGAGATGGCGTGACGCAGGACAACCGGGATGGCGTCCATGATGGCCTCGCGCAGGCCACAAAGCACGAGCAGCAAGATGACGACGCCCTCAAGGAAGATGACGCTCATGGCCACGTGCCAGTCACCGCCGCAGACGGTGGTGGTGATTCCGGCGATCATCGCGTTGACGCCTAAGCCCGACGCGCAGGCGAGCGGGCGGTTGGCGAAGATGCCCATGCAGATGGTCATGATGCCGGCGCCCAGGCAGGTGGCGCAGGCGAGCGCTCCCGCATCGATGCCAGCGCCCGAGAGCACCGCGGGGTTGACGGCGATGATGTAGGCCATCGCCAGGAATGTTGTCAGTCCAGCGCGGAGTTCGGTCCCGATTGTGGACTTGCGCTCGCTGACGTGAAATAGTTCGTCCATGCATACCCTTTCCTTGTTCGGCCCCGAGTTTAGGCCGATTGACACGAACTCACCCACTATAGCCCCTTTACGACGCTGTTGTTCCTCGCATGTTGATGTTCGGCGCTTTGTAGCAGACGGACGGTATTTTTCGCATGAAAATGTGTGGGTACCGTATACTTAAGCGGACACAACGACCCCTATGGAGGAACGTATGATTAAAGAGCTTTGCCACGACGAGGCTATCCTGTCCCAGCGTTGCGAGGTTGCGACCGTCGAGGACGAGTCGGTTGCTCAGGACCTGATCGATACCATCAAGTCGCTCGACGATGCCGGCTGCCTTGCCGCTAACCAGATTGGCGTTACCAAGAAGGTTTGCGTCTACCTGGACGATGCCGGCGAGCCCCACGTGCTCTACAACCCCCGTCTGGTGTTTGGCCTGGGCGCCAGCAAGATGGAGGAGAGCTGCCTGACGCACGAGGAGGTCACCAAGTCCACGCGCTATATCAAGTGCAAGGTCGCCTTTGATCAGATCGTCGACGGCAAGATGAAGGAGTGCCGCCGCGACTACGCGGGCTTTGAGGCACAGATGATCCAGCATATGATCGACCACTGTCTTGGAAAGTTGGTCTAAGGGGACCAAAGCACCGCACCTTGCCGCTCAATCGTCGCTCGCGTACCTTAAGTACGCTTCGCTCCTCTTTCGTGGCAATCTGCGGCACTTTGACCCCTTAGACGACCTGCGGGGTTAACTTGGTTGAGTTTATCCTGCTTGAATAGTCCGGGCGTGACATTGTTGTCATGTCCGGGCTTTTGTGTTTAGCGCCTTTTTGTTTGGAGACAATGAAATTAGCAAGAACGTAAAGCTAGGAGGCGCTATGTGTACGAGTATTCGATTTACCGATAATTCTGGCCACATGTATCTGGGCCGCAATCTCGACTGGAGCTTTGACTACGGCCAACAGGTTCGCGTGATGCCGCGCGGGTTTCACATTCCGTATTCGTTTATCGACGACGCGACAGCGGCGCACGCGGTGATCGGTATGTGCATCGATTACAAGAACTACCCTATGTTCTTCGATTGCGGCAACGATGCGGGCCTCGCCGTGGCGGGTCTCAATTTCCCGGGTTATGCCGAGTATGCCGAGGACCCTGTCGACGGCAAGACCAATATCGCGGCCTATGAGTTCCCCCTGTGGGTGGCAGCGACGTTCTCGACGGTCGATGAGGTCGAGGCCGCGCTGCGCGACACGGTGATTGTCGCCAAATCTGCCGGAGAGGGGCTGGGCGTGTCGCTGCTCCATTGGATTATCGGCGACAGCCAGCGCAGCATCGTGGTCGAGATGATGGCTGACGGCCTGCATGTATACGACGATCCGGTCGACACCCTTGCCAACCAGCCGACCTTCCCGTGGCACATGGAAAACCTGCGCACCTATATCACCGCCACAAGCGATTTTCCGCAGACGGCGACATGGCGTGGCGCCGAGCTCAAGCCCTATGGAGCCGGTGCCGGCATGCGCGGCATTCCGGGCGATTGCTATTCGCCGAGCCGTTTTGTAAAGGCGGCGTACCTCAATGCCAATTACCCGCAAAAGGAGAGCGAGACCGAAAACGTCGTTCGCATGTTCCGCTCGCTCGAGGGCGTGGTGATGATCGAGGGAGCGTCCAGGATGGGCGATGGCAAGTTCGAGAAGACTATCTACACCGGATGCTTTAGCGCGCGCACGGGCAATTATTACTACGCGATGTATGGGGATCCGTCGATTCGTTACGTGAGCCTGATGGATGCCGAGGGCGCGAGCCCCGATAGGCTCGTGGTTCCCGAGCCGCGTCGTTCGTAGCCGATGGCTTTACCGCAATGCAAAGCGGCCCTGCGTCTGCCAGGGCCGCTTTTGTCTACGTTTTTGGCCAGGTAAAACACCTTTGAGGCTTTACCTGGGCGTAATCGTAGACTGCTATTCGGCATTTCCGGGGCTAGACAACCGCCTGGCCCCAATCGGTCATATAACCCTAGCCCACATTGAAATGCCATCGAAAAAGAAGCAGGCTATAGAGACTGGTCTCTCACCCACTCGATGAGTTCGGGGATCGCATAAGCGTATTGCCAGGTAAAGTTATGAGTGTTTCCACCCTGGACCGTCTTGTCGGTGCTATCGAGAGTCCCCTTCTCTACATGAAGGAAAACGACATGCGCCCCATCGGTCATCGCTTGTTTACAGGCCGAGGAGCAGACATCCGAGAGCTCGACCATAAGCTCATCGAGCGTCTTCTGGCTGCTAGCCGCCTTGGCTCCCTCCTGGTTACCCGAAGGGTTTTTCTCTTCCGTTGCGTCGTAATCAACCCACAGGCCACTCGTATGTCCTTCGCCGTCATAGTTATAGGCGCAATTCAGCTGCTTCTCAACATAAGGAATTCCGATACTCGCGACACCCTTCTCGGGATTCGTCATGCCGCCATAGGAATTGGAATCGTCTTCAGAAACGAATATCACCATGGGCGTCTTGGCAATCGGAGTCATGTTGCCTTGCCCGGCAACGAGCATAAGCGCTGCAAAGGAATTGTCGTCGGGATGCTTGGAGGCATATTCGATGAGGGCCATGCACCCGGCAGATTCGCCCGTCCCGTAAATGCGATCCGGATCGATTGAGTAACCCTGGTCGATCAGGTCCTCGATTACATGCAGGCAAGTCTCGATATCGCAGCAAGTTCCAGCGATCGTCAGCACAAATTGTGACCCATTAGCCCAGGCAAGGGCTCCCAGACCTTGACGAAGATTCACCCTCACATCGCAGGTGGTTACCCCCGCATCCGGCAGGAAGAGCGTGATGGGGTATTTCTTTGCCTTGTCGTAGTCGTCAGGCTGTGCCAAGGCAAACGAAGCATGGAATCCAGTTTTGGGGTCATCGTAGGTCCCTGCAACAAACTTGTCTGCCTCGGAGTTGAGAACAGTCGAAGCCACGAGATATCGGGAGGACGTCTCGTCGCCTGTAAGCTTTTTACCTGCAGAATCCTTGAGATCCTTTATTTGGGCGATTTTGACGCAACCGCTATCAAGGGATACGGGACCGTTTGAGCCTACGCACCCACGCGTCATCTGAAACATCAACGTCTGTGCGCCCGCATCTGCTGGATCGAGCTCGACGATGACGTACGTTCCCTTGCTTTTGCCCCCTTCATCACTCAGCTCGGCTTTGTCGTTTACATAGGCAGTGACAATCGAGCGTCCCAAAACCGAGAAAGATCCCAGCCCCTTTTCCTGAGCCTGTTGACCGATGCCGCCATGTCCGGGATCAACCGAAGACGCATCGACATCCACGTCGTATTCAATCGCCACGCCGACAATCTTCTCTCCGATTGCATATGTTTTCGCAAGTGCAGAAACAGAGATAACGTGCTCGTAGAATTCGCTAACGTCGCTATCCGTGCCACCCGATTTGCCGTCGCTATCAACCTTCAGTGCATCATCCTTGCCGGCAGCCACGCTTCCCGCGCCGCTTTCGCTTCCAGACGCGCAGCCAACAAGCATAGAGGCGGTGCCCGCCAGCATTGTGGCCCCACCGGCCGTTAAAAAGCTTCGCCGACTCATTTCGAAAGCCATTTTATTGCCCCGTTCCCCAGCCCGCTTCTGACTGGATTTTCAGCATTTTTAATCAGAAATTAACGAAACGGAGTCCGTGCCTTCGAAGCGCCTAAACAGGGAATCCGTTGATGCCAGATGCCCGGCGCGCCGCTCGGAAGTAAAACTAAAGGAATTTTATATAATCTAAATGAGCCAATCGATTCGCCTTTGAACGGCTATTATTCCAAAGATGAATTGAAACTACCGTTTGTTTAATATATCTTGACAAAGTCATCGGCATCATGTTTGCCTTCAACTTCTGATCGACCAAGCGGCCCTGGCGGAACTGAACTGCCTCCCATTTCTCGTGTCCAAGAAATGGGAGGCAGTTCATCGTGAGGTGCAGGGCCGCTGTTGTTGATTTGTGACGTCGCTAGAAGTTGGCGTCGTTGAGTTGTTCACTCTCGAGGCCGTCGAGCTGTTGCTGTTCGGGCGTATCGGCGACGCTCTCGAGCAGCTCGGTGGGATCGATGTTCATGTCCCTACCGGCCTCGTTGCCGTTGACCAAGTCGTCCGAGAAGATGTCGACTTCCATTTCCTCGGCCTCTTCGATCTGAACCTCGAGCGGCACCTGGGTGCGCACGAGCTTAACGGCCGGGCGCATGCGGGCAAACAGCGGCACGTACTCGATGATGATGGCCGAGTTCTCAAGACCGTACCAGCGTGCCGGGCTTCCGCAGGCGCGACGGACGGCGTACTTGATGGCCATCACGCGGTGGTCGTTGCGGTTGATGTCTGTTTCGGGGGCAAGCATCTTGCGCAGCATGCAAAAGCGGAAGTCACCCACGTTGCCGCGCGTCTCGTAGATAGAGTAGGTGTGATGTTGCGGCGGCAGCTCGCCCGATGCCATCAAGTCGCCGACGATCTGACGCAGATAGGCGTTGACGCGCTGGTTGACCTTAAAGCCCAGGTCCAGGCGAACGCGAAAGAGGAAGTCCGTGCCGAAGGTCTCGACGGAATACTCGTGCGTATAGGGTTCGTCGGTAACGTGTACGTTGATGAACCAATATGCCTTGGCGCGCTTGGGGTGCTTGTCCAGGATGGAATAGAGCACGTCGCGGTCGAGTGTGAGCGGGTCGGGGCTGTTGGTGAGGAACACCAGGTTGTCGGCGAGCACGGGGTAGGTCTCGTCATTGCGCAGGCGGTTGAGCTGGTCGATGTACTTGGAGACGGGCAGCAGGATCGTCTGCGTGCGCTCGATGGCGGTGCCACGACGCCACACATACATAAGGCCGAACAGCAGTGCGGCCAGGAAGATCATGACGTAGCCGCCGTCAAAGAACATGGTGAGGCACGAGGCGAAGAAGCACAGCTCAATGGCACCGAAGAGCAGGGCGAAGACGCAGGCACCCAGCTTGTGCTTGAGGATGCCGGCGATATAGCTCGTCAAAAGCGTGGTGGTCATAAGCATGGTCACGGTAATGGCGAGGCCGTAGGCGCTCTCCATGCGCTCGGAGTTTTGGAACAGCAGCACGATGAAGATGCAGCCGACCCACATGATGTTATTGACGAGCGGAATATAGAGCTGGCCCTTGGTGTCGCTGGGGTAGTGGATGCGCAGATGCGGCATAAGGTTGAGACGCGTTGCCTCGGATACCAGCGAGAACGAGCCGGTGATGAGCGCCTGCGAGGCAATGATGGCCGCCACGGCCGAAAGCACGATGGCAAAGGGGCGCAGGGGCTCGGGAAGCATCATATAGAACGGGTTGACGATATCCATTGCGAGCATCTGGGGATTGGAGTTGTTGGCGAGCAGCCAAGCTCCCTGGCCCAGATAGTTAAGGATGAGGGCCGCCTTAACAAACGGCCAGGATGCATAGATGTTTGCCTTGCCCACGTGGCCCATGTCCGAATAGAGCGCCTCGGCGCCGGTCGTCGACAGGAAGACGAAGCCGAGCACCATGATGCCCGAGTGGTTGATGGGCGAGAACAGGAACATGATGCCACGGATGGGGTTGAGCGCGCGTAGGATGGACAGGTTGCCGAGCATGTTGAACAGGCCGGCGCCAGCCAAGAACAGGAACCACAGCGTCATAAGCGGGCCGAACAGCTTGCCGATTGACGAGGTGCCGGCGCGCTGCATGGCAAATAGACCGCAGATAATGATGATGGTGATGATGATCACATTGGTCTGACCGTCACCCAATAGCGCGTGGCCCCACTCGATGGTACGCAGGCCCTCAATGGCTGTGGTGACCGTGACCGCGGGGGTGAGGATGCCGTCGGCGAGCAGCGCCGCGCCGCCGATCATGGCGGGGAGAATCAACCACGGTGCCACCTTGCGCACAAGACTGAACAGAGCGAAGATGCCGCCTTCGTTGTGGTTGTCGGCCTTCATGGCGATTACCACGTACTTGACCGTGGTCACGAGCGTCATGGTCCAGATGACGAGCGAAAGCGCGCCCAGGATCATGTCCTCGCTGACGGTGCCGATGCCGCCGTTGTTGGCGACGATTGATTTCATGGTGTACATGGGGCTCGTGCCGATGTCGCCATAGACGACGCCGAGCGTTACGAGCAGCATGCCAGCGGAGAGGGGGATGGCTCCGTGCCCGCCTTGCCCGCGCTGGTCTTGGAGGTTTGCCTCCAGTTTGTTGTGTGCCACGAGGACTCCCTTAGACATCCGGTTATCTGTCTAGGACAGATAATCTTTATGCCGTCTTTATACATACAAGAGCAGTTTGGCACATCAGGTTATTTTAGACAATAATCCCCAGCTGGGGATTATTTATGTACGTAGGTAGCATTTCAAAACAGGGGCTTTTAAGCACGTGCTGTCTGGGCTATGCCAGCCTTGGCGCTTGCGCGTTTGCCGGCGAGTTCGCAAAAAATCGCGCCGCCGATGATAAGCGCGGCACCCATCAGACGGACCGGTGTTATGGCTTCGCCCAAAAGGACGGCGGAGAACACGACCGCCGAAAGCGGCTCGAGGTAGCCGACAACGGCGACGGTCTGCACAGGCAGTTTGGCGACGGCGCTAAAGTAGAGCAGGCAACCGATGCCGGTGTTGACGACGCCGAGCATGACGACGGCGCGCCAATCGATGCCTGCGGCGACGCCGGCGGACAGGAATGAGGGTGCACCCTGCGTGATGAGCGTGAGGACCAGCGCGGTCACAAAGGCGGCGCTCACCTGGAGCGTGGAGTTCTCGAGGCCTTCGATGTGTGGCGCGCCCTTGCTAGCGATGACCATCAGCGCATAGCAAAATGCCGAGGCGATACCGCAGACGATACCCGCAATGGGCATATTGCCGCCTAGACCTTGCGCTGCAATGAGAAAAGCACCACAAGCAACGGCGACAAAGCCGGCGATTTTGCCGCCGGTCAGCTTTTCGCCAAAGATGAGCGGGGAGAGCGCCATGACAATGATGGGGCCGCAGTAGTACAGCAGCGAGGATACGCCGACGCCGATCGTCTGGTAGGCGCGGAACAGAAAAATCCAGCTGGCGCCTAGCGCGGCTCCCGAGAGGAGGAGGGCTGCGGCTTCGCGGGGGCGAGATGGCGCCTGCAACTTATGGCGTTGGGTGATGGCGAGAATGGTGACAAGCGAGAGTGCGCCCAAAAACGTGCGTAGTAGCACGATATCCGAGCTCGGCAGCGCGATGGCAGCGGCGATGATGCCGTTGGAGCCAAACAATAGCAATGCTGCTAAGTACGTAAACAACCCGTTGTTCATGCGCTGACATCCCCTCTATATCTGAGCATCTTCACTATGGGTGAACTGGTTTTAGAAGAAAAGCGAATATAATGCATAGATAACATGACAAAAACTCATGCAAAGGTGGAGGGGTGCCGTGGAAACGAATATTCAAAAGATGCAGGTGCTGCTCGAGACCGTGCGCGCCGGCAGTTTTACGCGCGCCGCCGAGCGCCTGAGCTATTCGCAGTCGGGCGTGAGCCGCATGGTGGCCGATCTCGAGGCCGACTGGGGCTTTAAGGTGCTCGACCGCAGTCGCGAGGGCGTAGTACTTTCTGCCGATGGACGGCAAGTTATGCCTGCGGTTGAGGCGTTATGCGAGGAGTTTGGCCGCCTGCAGCGACGCGTGGATGAGATGCGCGGGCTCATGCGCGGCAAAATCTGCATCGGTACGTTTTCGAGCGTGGCGACCCACGTGCTGCCGCCGGTGATTGCGCGCTTTCGCGCCGATCATCCGGATGTCGATTACGAGCTGCTGATGGGTGATTACTCCGAGATTGAGCAATGGGTGGCGGAAGGCCGCTGCGACCTGGGCTTTATCCCGCGTGAGCCACGCGGTGCTGGCATGGCGTCGCGGCCGTTGGCGCAAGACGAGCTGATGGCCGTGGTGCCAGCAGATTCTTTGCTTGCCACGGCGGAGGTCGTCTCTCTTGCCGATTTAGCCAACGAGCAGTTTATTCTGCTGGAACGCGGCACCGATGATGAGATTACGCCGCTGTTCCGTCGGGCGGGACTGACGGTGTGCTCCAAGCTGTCGACCTGGGATGACTATGCGATTATGGCTATGGTCGAGGACGGTCTGGGCGTGAGCGTTCTTCCGGCACTTATCTTGCGTCGCTGTCAGTTCGATGTTGCCGTGCGTCCGCTCGAGGGACATCCTCATCGGCAGATCAACGCGATATATCGCACGGCCGATGTTTCGCTTGCCGCCGCCCGTTTTCTCGAATACCTCTAAACGTGTGCACGCCATTGTTTGCTTTGGGCAGATCTCGGAGTCCGATACATTTTCTTATGAAATTGAACTTTCGAATGAAGTGCCGCGTTATACTGCTTGCTAAATTGAACCATGGTTCAATTCGTGTTCTATAAATTGAACTTTGCCAGCAAGGAGGTTCTAGTGGCCCAAGAGACGTTTAGCGATCGCCTGCGACAGGCTATGTCCGATCGCGACGTTCGCCAGTCGGACGTGATCCGCGCATCGGAGATGCTCGGCAAAAAACTCGGCAAGAGTCAGATGAGCCAATATGTGAGCGGCAAGACGATCCCGCGGCGCGATGTGGCTGAGCTGCTCGCCCGTATTTTGGAGGTCGATGTTACCTGGCTGCTTGCCGGCGACGCCGATCAAGGCGAGGCATCATCACCCCGCAACGATTCCAAGCCCGAACCCCATCCCTCAGCTCAAATTGCAAGGAGCACCACCATGCGTACTTTTTCTAAATCCACCAAGCTCGATAACGTCCTGTATGACGTGCGCGGTCCCGTCGTCGACGAGGCCGCCCGTATGGAGGACGAGGGCGAGCGCATCCTCAAGCTCAATATCGGTAACCCGGCGCCCTTCGGTTTCCGCACGCCCGATGAGGTCATCAAGGACATGCGCCAGCAGCTGCCCGACTGCGAAGGCTATTCCAATTCGCGCGGCCTGTTCTCCGCGCGCAAGGCGATCATGCAGTATTCGCAGATCAAGGGCCTGCCCAATGTTCAGATGGAGCATATCTACACGGGCAACGGCGTGTCCGAGCTCATTCAGCTTTCGATGAACGCGCTGCTCGACAATGGCGACGAGATTCTGATCCCCAGCCCCGACTATCCGCTCTGGACGGCGTGCGCAACCCTTGCTGGCGGTCATCCCGTACATTATCTGTGCGATGAGCAGGCGGATTGGTATCCCGACCTGGAGGATATGGAGTCCAAGATCACGAGCGCGACCAAAGCCCTCGTCATCATCAACCCCAACAACCCCACGGGTTCTGTCTATCCGCGCGAGGTGCTCGAGGGCATCGTCGAGATTGCACGCAGGCATCAGCTGATGATCTTTGCCGATGAGATCTACGACCGCCTGTGCATGGACGGCTACGAGCACGTCTCGATTGCCTCGCTCGCCCCCGATCTGCCCTGTGTCACCTTTAGCGGCCTTTCCAAGTCGCACATGATCGCGGGCTATCGCATTGGCTGGATGGTGCTTTCGGGCAACCAGCGTTGCATGAGCGACTTCATCATGGGCATCAACATGCTCTCCAACATGCGCCTGTGCTCCAACGTGCCGGCTCAGTCGATCGTCCAGACGGCGCTCGGCGGCCATCAGTCGGTCAACGACTACATCCGTCCCGGCGGTCGTGTCTACGAGCAGCGCAACTTTGTGTATGAGGCGCTCAACAAGATCGACGGCATCTCGGTGGTCAAGCCGCGCGCGGCGTTCTACATCTTCCCCAAGATGGATGTTAAGAAGTTCAACATCACCGATGACGAGCAGTTTGCCCTCGACCTGCTGCACGAGAAGAAGATTCTGATCACGCGCGGCGGCGGCTTTAACTGGGCCGAGCCCGATCACTTCCGCATCGTGTACCTGCCGCGCATGGAAGTACTCAGAGAGTCCCTCGAAGACCTCGCCGACTTCTTTGACCATTACCGCCAGGCGTAACGGCAAAGGTAGCCTGTAATGAAACGGTCGGCCCGCAACGGATGCGGGCCGACCGTTTTCTGTCTAAGCCCGTGCTGTTAGCGCTTGTCTCGTTGAGCGGGCGAGGTTCGCGTGTGAGCGGTAAGTTCTATTCCAAAATGGAATACAGTGGGCTTAAGCTGGAATTGATGTCCGGGTACCTGCTTTTCTAGAATGTTTTCAACAAGATGAAAGGCGGTTCCAACCAATGATTATCGATGCAAATTCCTACTGGTTCGACGAGCACATCTTTCATGACGAGACGCTCTGCGAACAGTTTTTGGCCGAGGTGCCCCGCGCTTACGACACCGAGGGCTATCTGACCGTAAGCCCCACGGGCAAGCGACAGATTGTGATCGAAAAGCCCGCTGGCTTTCCGGGCCTCAACTATATCGAGGGAGACTACACCCTTGAGAAGCGTCTGGCAGACATGGACGAGGCGGGGGTCGATAAAGCGATTCTCAAACTTCCCGGCTGCCATGAGTGGATGTCACTCGAGATGTGCCGGCGCTTCAACGACGGTATGGCCGCTGACGCAAAAGCGTCGAACGGTCGCTTGATACCGCTTGTCGCCGTGCCTCCCTTTGGCACCGAGGCGAACCTCGAGGAGCTCGATCGCAGGCTCGACGAGGGTTTCGCGGGCGTGCAACTCTGCGCCCACTACGGCAGGCGCTATCTTGACGATCCGATCTTTTCGAGCTTTTTTGAGCGCCTGAACGAACGTAGCGTCACTGTTTACGTGCACCATGTGCCCGTGCCGGTCGAGAACACGTCGTTGCTCGCATACGACAACCTGCGTCGCTCCTACGGCCGTTGCGTCGACCAGACCACGGCAATCGGTCGTGAAATCTTCAGCGACTTCTTCGAGCGTTATCCCAACGTCAAGATGGTCCACTCCATGCTCGGCGGCGCTTATTTTGCGTTTAAGGAGATGCTGCTGCCGCACGGCCCCAAGCGTCCAGATGCCTCGGGTCGCTTCCAGGCCGATACCGAGACGGTCTCCAAGCGTCTTGAGAACAACGTTTATTTCGACATGTCCCATGCTCAGCCCTGGGGCGAAACGCTTCTTGCCTGTGCGGTTAAAGTCCTTGGTGCAGACCATATTGTCTTTGGTACGAGTTATCCCGTTAAACGCGAGTGGCTAACAGAGGGTGTCGCCTGCGTCCGCGCCACAGATTTAAGTGATACGGACAAGGACCTTATGCTTGGCGGCACGGCACAGCGCCTGTACGGCATCGAGTGAGCAACAGATAAAGGAGGGCGTTCGCCATGGATAAGGGAGAGATGAAGGCCGGAGCCGCCCGGGTGGCCATTAACTTAGAGGACGTATTGCCGTTCGACGGTTTCGACGCACTCCGTCATGAAATCTTTGCCCGTGCCTTCGTGGTCGAAGGGATGGGGCGGCGCGCTTGCATCCTTTCACTTGAGGTTACCTCGATCGCTCCGGCCCTACTCGTCGATCTGCGTGAGGTTGTCAAGGATGTCTCCAATTGCGACGGCGCCTTTTCTTGGGTGGTCCCGACCCACACGTTTTCTGCGCCTCACGTGCGCACCCCCGGGCATCTGGCCGACACCGATGCCCGCGATCGAAATGAGCGCTATCGTGCCGCGCTCATCGCCGCGACACGCGCGGCCGTTGAGCAGGCGGTTGCGGGCATTCGCTCTGTCACGCTCGCCTCGGCGGAGGGCTACTGTCCTGTGAACGTTAACCGCGACATTGAGACGCCGGCCGGCTGGTGGCTGGGAGTAGACCCCAAGGGGTTTGCCGACCACGCGATGCCCATACTTGTCGCGAGGGATGCCGAGGGCGGGCTCGTTGCCATGCTTGCGACGGCTGATGTCCAGTCTTCCGTGCTCGACGGATCGCACGATTCTCAGGGGAAGCGCTTGGTGAGCGGGGACCTCTTTGGCTTTGCCGCCACGGCTCTCGAGCGCGAATTGGGCGGAGTCGTGTTGCTGCTGCCCGGTGCCGCGGGGGATCAGAGTCCGGCGGAGCGCGCCGTGACCGTTGCGTTCGATTCGACCGGGGCGAAGCAAACGTTAGATGCTCACGAGAGTGGATATCGCATGCTGCATCGACAGGGTCGCGCTATGAGCGATGCGTTGATTGAGGCCGTCCGTGCGGCGCGTGAGGACGATGCCATCGGCGTCGATGCTCGCACGGTCGACGTCCTTTTGCCCGCCCAGACGCGCGCCGACTTCTGCTCATTGGCCCCGCATCGAACTTATGAGTTTCATGCGGCAGGCGAACAGCGTACGAGGGTCTATTTACTTCGGCTGGGAAATGCCGAGTTCGTTGGTATCCAGCCCGAGGTTTCGAGCTCGTTTGGCGCCGCCGTGCGCGCCGCCCGATTCTGCCCCGTGCTCTTTGCCACGCTTGTCAACGGAGGGCAGAAGTATCTGCCGGCCCCCGATGCGTACGAGAAAATCACCTATGAGGCCATGAACTCCGGCTTTGCCGCCGGCTCCCATGAGCGCCTCCTCCAAACCATCCTTGCCGCTTTGAACGCGGCGCGACAAAAAGGAGAACTTGCATGAATATCGGACATGCACGCCGCAAGATTACCCCGCAAGGCGACATCTATCTAATCGGATACCGTAACATCCCCAACCGTCTGGAGCCTGCGACAGGCGTCCATGATGACGTCTTCGCCAACGCGATTCTTTTCCAACAGGACGACCGCGAAGTTTTTCTCTTCAACGCCGATGTTCTCGAGTTTGAGGAGAGCATGGCCGAGGAGGTTAAGACGATGCTCGCCGAGCGCTACGGAATCGACCGTGATTGCGTTCTGCTCTCCGCGACGCACGACCACACTTCGATCGTCGCCTACCATCGCAGCTGGTGGACGGGAAAATTCAACGAGGACTACTATCGCTGGTTCCTCGATACCATCTGTCAATGCTTCGAAGAGTGCCGCGCCAACGCGCGACCTGCGACCTGTCGCATGGGCAAAAAAGTCATCACCGGTTTCTACGACAACCGCATCATTCCCGGAGAGCTTGCCGACAATGAGGTTATCGTGGTGTCGTTCTTCGATGACGAAGGCAAATCGTTTGCGGGCTTTGTGAACTGGGCAGTGCATTCTGCCTGCGTCGGACCCGACTGCACGGAGCTCACGAGCGAACTCGCCGGTCTTACCGGCAAAAAGCTCGCTCAGAGTCTTGGTTACTATCCGGCTATGGTCGTCGGTGCTGCTGGCGACTGTAGCGACCGCAATTTTCGCCAAGGGCGCGGCATTCCCGAGGTCGAGCGCGTTTCGACCGGTCTTGCCGAGGCGATTTCCCAGATCAAGCTCGATCGTGAGGTCGTTCTTGACCGCATCGAGCCTCAGACGTTCTATCACACCGTTGCCCATGACGACTTTTCGCTCACGCTTAAGTGTGCCGTCATCAGTCTGGGCGGCCTGCATCTCTTTGTGTTCCCGAGTGAGCTTGGCAGCGACCTGGGCATTCGCATGAAGCACGAATGCCCGGTCGAGGGAATAGTCTGCGGTTACACCAACGGCTATTTTGAGTATTTCCTTCCGGCGCGCGAGTACGGCCTCTCCTTTGAGACCGAGCGTACTCAGATTCCCCAGGGCGAACCGGAACGTCTGTGTGACAAGTTCTGCCAGACGACGAGACTTCTCGGCGCAGCAGCTTCGCGTCTGTAGGCCTGATTGCGTGGCATGGGCCAATGAGGCTCGCTGCCATGTGATCGGTATCTTCCATCTTCTCTGCCGTTTCCCATCCCGGGCGTACGTGCGTCCGCGGATTTCAAAGGGGGAAGCGGGTTCCTTGTCCTCCCACGTCGACTACGGAGGCATGAAATCGATGCTATACCCCGCTCAGAAAAAGGAGAATTCCATGAAATACCAGAAGCTTTGCGATGAAATCATCACAAAGGTCGGTGGTCGAGACAATGTGTTAGACGTGAGCCACTGCATTACGCGTCTCCGCTTCCACCTCAAGGATGAATCGCTCGCCCAGACCAATGAGCTTAAGGCGACGAAGGGCGTCGTTGACGTTATCCAGGCCGGCGGACAGTATCAGGTCGTGATTGGTGCCACTGTCGAGGCCGTCTACAACGACCTTGTTCAGATTGGCGGGTTCGACTCCAAACCCGCGCTCGATATCGATGAAGGCGACGACGTCAAAAAGAGCGATCCATTCTCGCGTCTGCTTGCCATCATCTCCGAGATTCTGCAACCGGTTCTTGGCGTGCTTATGGCCGGTGGCTTTATCAAGTCGATGCTCGCGCTCTGCGCGGTTGCCGGTTGGCTTGCCAAGGACAGCAATACGTATGTGACGCTCTCGGCAATCGGAGATTCGGTCTTCTATTACTTTCCGCTAATCATTGGCTGGACGTCGGCCAAGAAGTTCGGACTTAAGCCCGTTATGGGAATGGCGCTCGGTGGTATCCTCGTCTACCCGACGCTCGTTGCCCTTATGGGCGGAGATCCGCTCTACACGCTCGGCGCCGGCACGGTCTTCGAGTCCAATGTCTACGGTGATATTTTTGGCATCCCGCTGATCATGCAGAATTACTCATCGACGATTCTGCCTGCGATCTTTATCGTCTGGATTGCCTCCAAGGTGCACAAGGTCCTTTCTAACGCGCTGCCCGCGCTTGTGAGCTCGTTCTTCTCCAACATCCTGACGCTCCTCATTTGCGGCATCCTTGGCCTGCTTGTGGTCGGTCCGGTCATGACGGTCCTCTCCAACATCGTTGCCCAGATCATCTTGATGCTCATCAACTTCCAGCCCGCCATCGCCGGCTTCGTCATCGGCACGTTCTGGAGCCTGCTCGTCATGTTCGGCCTGCACTGGGGTATCATCCCGCTGTGGTTCCTCGATGTCGCAACCTACGGCTATGACCTCATTAACCCGCTCGTGTATGCAGGCGGTTGTGCCATCGCCGGCGCTGTGCTTGGCATGGTCATCCGAACCAAGGACTCCGAGGAAAATGCTGCCGTCAACATTCCCGCCCTTGTCTCTTCGATTTTCGGTGTCAACGAGCCTGCGCTTTACGCCATCTTGCTGCCGCGTAAGCGCCTTATGTGGGCAACCTTTATTTCCGCTGGTGTAGGCGGCGCCATTGCCGGCCTCATGGGTGCCAAACTCTATGCCTTCGGTGCCTCCGGCCCGCTCGGTTTCCCGAGCTTTATTAACCCTGCCGGCATCGACATGGGCTTTATCGGCCTTGTCATCTCCGGTGTGGTCGCTTTCGTTCTGGCTCTTGTCGCCGCTATGGTGATCGGTACCAGGAAGGACAAGGGCGGTAAGGCACTCAACATCTCGGTGGACTAGTCTTTTTGCGCACTTTGATTAAATATGCCTCGGACGGCGACGTGCCGCCCGAGGCATATTTGTGTTTCGTGCCGCTGCCAGCGTGTTTGCGGACACAAGTCTGCCGTTGTGGGGCAGCGGGGATTATGACGGTCGTGCCGCGGTGGAAGACGTACGGTCGCCCTGCAGGAGCTGACGGTAGGGGAGGAAGCCGATGAACGAGACGACCGCCTGCGAGTGCGCGGCGTTTCGCTTGAGGTAGAGCCTGACCTCGGAGGTCGTCGCGGGCTCGAGCGGCACCAGGGCTGCCTTTCCGCTGGCGAGCGATTCCGCCGGCTTGCGCATGAGGAATGAGACGCCGGCGCCGCGCGCGACAAGGGAGATGATGTTCTCGGCTCGTTTGCCGGTGAACGTAACACGTGGGCCAAATCCAGCTTCGCGACAAAGGGAAAGGACGAGCTCGCTTACGAACGAGCCTTGGGGAAGCATGAGGAAATTCTCGTCGATAAGGTCGTCTATCTCGACGGTGTCACGTTCGGCGAGCGGATGGTCGAGTGGAAGGACGGCCACGAGCCGGTCGGTCGTAAAGGGAATCTTTTTGAACTCCGGCTCGATGGCGCCGCCGTCACGGATGAAGGCCAGGTCAATGTCCTCGTGCAGGAGCATGCGCTTGAGTGTGTCGCCCTCGCCCTCGATGAGCTCAACGGAATATGAGGGGTTCGCCTGCTGAAAATCGATGACGGCGTCCGTGATCCCATAAGGGGCCATAATGGGGATAGAACCTACGGTGAGGTGCTCGAGCGGCTCACCTGCGCCTATTTGAATGGCGGCAAGATAGCGGTGCTGAAGCGTCGCAATTTTTTGCGCATAGGGGAGGAGCGCTTCACCTTGCGCGGTGAGTGTTACGTGGCGCTGGCTTCGATCGATGAGCTTGCAGCCGAGTTCGTGCTCCATTGCCATGATGTGCTTAGAGAGGGTTGATTGCGACATGAAAAGCAGTTCCGCCGCATCAAGAAACGTGCGTGACTGCGCTAAGATGGCGAATTCGCCAAAGCGGCTGATATCCATAGGGAGGCCTCCGGTACCCTCATTTTGGCAGGTGGCCTAAACCACGACGCCGTTGCAGTGGTCGATTTCGTGTTGGATGATCTCGGCGGTGTAGCCCGAGAAGTTTTTGATGCGGTGGACGAAGTTCTCGTCCAAATACTCAACCTTAATGCGGCGATAGCGGGTACAGGGGCGCTCGCCGATCAGCGAGAGGCATCCTTCGCTCGTCTGATAGGCATTGACCTGCTCAAGAATTTGAGGGTTGTACATCAGGAGTGTCCTGTTGCCGTCCTTTACGCAGATGATGCGCTTGCGCACACCGATCATGTTGGCGGCGAGCCCCACGCACTCGTGCTCATGCTCGTGGAGTGTATCCAGGAGATCCTGCCCGGTCACGGCATCGTCGGGTCCCGCGTCTTCGGAAGGCAGGCGCAAAAAGAACTCGGATTTCATGATGGGCTTAATCATGGCGGGCTCCTCATGTCTTATGCTTTCGTGGACTTTTAATAATAGCGCGGAAGGAAAGCTGCGCGTCCGCGTTACAATCTTTCAACGTTGGACCATGTTGCCAGATTCGTCGTGTACGGCGTCTGGCGTAAGTCTAGGGCTCATTTTTCGCCCTGGACCGTTCCTCTGGGGCGATGCGACTGTCGTTCCAAGAGGAAGGAAATGCATGGGGAGCAAATCTCAGCAACAAGTTCAAGTAACGCCATCGGCCTCTGCGGCGATTCTCGTCGTAATGTATATTGCAGCCTTTGTTGCCGCGTTTAACGAGAACATCATTAACGTGGCGTTGCACGACATTATGGCAGCCTTTTCGGTGAGTGCCACCACGGCACAGTGGCTCGTCTCGGGCTACATGATCGTGACGTCGATTTTTACGGCCATCATGGCCTTCCTGTCCGGCCGTTTCTCGACGCGCAAGCTGTTGTTTTTCGCATGCGGATGTATGGTCGCCGGCGAAGTCCTGTGTCTGATCGCTCCGTCGTTTAGCGTTTTGCTGCCAAGTCGTATTTTGCAGGCTGCGGGATCGGGCATCTTGTTTCCGCTCATGATGAACGTGGTGCTGTCTTGCGCCCCGCGCGAGAAGCTCGGTCTGTATCTGAGCCTGGGTGGTGCCTGCATTACGCTAGGGCCGGCGTTTGGACCTGTGATCAGCGGTCTTATGTGCACGTTGTTTGGCTGGAGGGCGGTGTTCGTAGTGCCGCTGGTGGGCGGCGTTGTGGTCGCTGCGGCGGGCGTAAAGCTTGTTCAGAATGTCGGAGAGCGCTCGAACACCACGCTTGACATTCTGTCGGTTGTTTTGCTCGCCGCCGGCATTACGGCATTTGTGTATTCCGTAGGCGAGTTCTCGTCCAACGTTATGATGGGTGTTGCGGCACTCGTCGCCGCCATTGTGCTGCTCGGCCTGTTTGCGGCCCGTCAGCTCAAGCTCGAGCATCCGGTGCTTAACGTGCGTCCCATGGCGAGCGTTCGCTTTTGGCCTGCGTGTTTGCTTGTGGTGGTGTCGATGATGACGACGTTCTCGATGAGCGTTTTGTTGCCGCTCTATTTTGAGGGCGCATACGGCATGACCGCACTTATTGCGGGCTTGCTCATTTTGCCGGCGATTGCCTGCAACGCCGTGACCTCGATTGTGGGCGGACGCGTGACGGACGCCCGTGGCGCATGGCCGCTGCTGCCGGTCGGTTTTGCCCTGATTGCCGTGGGGCAGACTGCCATCTCGATGACGGCGGCAAGCATGAACATCGGCGTCGTCGTGGCGCTGACCGTTGTGGTGTATGCCGGAGTCGGTTTGGTGCTGAGCCCCTCGCAAACGGCCGGCTTGGAGACGCTACCCGCCGCTGAACATCCTCACGGAACGGCATTGCTTAACACGTGGAATATGATTGCCGCATCGTTTGGCCCGTCGCTGTTTATCGGTCTGCTCTCGAGTTCTGCTGCGACCGCCGGCGCCGCTGGCGCTGCGACAGACGTTGCCCAGGCGATTGGATTTGCAGCTGCCGTGCGTGTAGCGGCTGTAATTGCCGTGGTCGGGTTCGTGGCGTCGCTGGTGTACGCTCGTCGCGAGTCACACATGTCGCATTAATGTGTGCACATAGATTCTGCAGCTAGATTGGATGGCGACACCATAAACTAATTGACGTTTTGCCGAGAGGCATGAATGTTTAAAGCGCAAAGAGTGCGCGACGGGCCCCGCGAATGGGGCGATGATGCCCGAGAGGGCCAAGAAGGAGTCTCATGTCCGAGAACGAAGAGATCATGAACGAGACCGAGAACGAGACCATGGCTGCCGAGGTCGAGGCAGTCGAGACCGTGGAGACCGAAGCTGCCGAGGTTGAGGCTGCTGACGAGGTTTCCGCCGAGGAGGAGGCCGAGGTTGTCGAGGCCGCCGTTGATTACGATGACGAAGAGCTGATGGACAAGATGCAGAAGGCCGCCCGCCTGCTGCGTAGCCGTCGCTTTGCTATTTCCAAGGAGGAGGAGGCCAAGGCCGAGCGCATGGCGAACATCGAGCGCGCCATCAAGCTTCTTGACCTCAAGCCCAAGATGGAGCAGAAGGAAATGTCCGACCTGCTGGGCATGCGCCTCCGTGAGCTCGATGGCCTGATGGCCGAGGCCGAGGCTGCCGATCTGGTCGGCCGCATCGACGACGCCGAGGGCGATATGCGCAAGATCGTCGTCTTCGCTGCCGAGGATGCCGCTGAGGGCCTGGTCGAGCTTGCCAACAAGAAGGAGAAGCTCCTGCCCGAGCTTTCTTACGAGGAGGCCACCGAGCTGATGGCCGCTCTCGATAAGGTTATCGCTCCGCTCGTCGCCATGGGCCTGGACGAGGATCGCGGTCCTCGCGGCGGCCGTGACGACCGTGGTGGTCGTGGCGGCGACCGTGGTGGTCGCGGCGGCTTTGGCGATCGTGGCGGCCGTGGCGGCTTTGGTGACCGTGGCGGCGACCGTGGCGGTCGCGGCG
>CABSNL010000012.1 GCA_902479095.1 uncultured Collinsella sp.
CAGCCTCGGTCTCGTGGGCTCGGAGATGTGTATAAGAGACAGTCATCTCACCAAGCTTGCTGCTTTTTTGCCTGCTGCCGTGAATTCGCATGCATTCCCAAAAGCCGTTTTGGCAGCGGTAGATGTGAATGGGGTCCAGGCGATATTCGCAGTCCTCGTGGCGCTCGGGCGCAAAGAATACGGCCGAGGCAAACATGGTGTAGGGCATGGCCGTCTCCTCCCCAAATAAGCTCGCCACGATGTCGGTCTTTCGGTGCGTGTCATAGTAGCGCGCCATACGGACATACACGGCGCACGCCACGTGGCGCAGATCGCGGTGGTGGCTGCGGTCGAGCCGCGAGTTACTTAGGTTGTACGTGGAGAGGGCGTTGATGGCGGCCATGAGTCGCTCCTCGTGCACCTCATCGGGCGGAAGGGGGAGCGTGGGCTCGGAGGTTTTGCGACGCTTAGGGGTCTGGCCGGACGGTGCCGGTGCTGGTACAAGGTCTCGCGCTGCGCGGCGTAGCTCGATAAGGGCGTTATCGAACATGACGGTTTTAGAGTCGCGAAGTAGCTTGGGGTCGAGTCCGTGGAAAACGGCGTAATCCTGCAGCCACACGCGCGCAAACCGGTCGATGCCGGGCTCGAAGGCGCGATAGACATCCCAAAAGGCCTTGATCTTGTTAAAACCTTCGAGCGGATCATCTATGCCAATGCCGCAAATCAGCTCATAGAGATACAGAAAGGCAAAGGATGTAGACGTTTCCTCGACGGTTCCGCGGCGCACTTGGGCACGCCAGGTAAAGTAGCCGCGCAACTGCCGGTCGCTCATGGCATTGTAGGTGGGAAAGTACGACTTAAAGGTGCCGTTGTAGGGACAGTCGTCCTCAAAGTCGGCCATCAGCAAGCCTTGGCGGTAGAAAAGCTCGGCCTCCGATAGCCAGCGGCCCGCGCCGCCCTTGGGGTCATCCTGCCAGCGCGATATCTCGCGCATCTTGCGGTATTGGTCGGGGAGGAAATTCTGCATCTGTCGGCCGGTTTTGAGAATCGGCTCGTCTGCGTAGATTTCGTTTGAGAAGCGGGCGGACTGATGGGTCCGGGCCTCGGCCATAATGCGCTCGATGAGCATCTTGATGTCCTGGTCGGCCACCGCTTCTCCTCTCCTAACGCAGCTTCGGTGACCTCATATCATAGCACAGCATCAAACAGGTGTTCGAGATACTGCTGCGTAGATAGATTTAGAACAGGAGGGCGTAGATGACGGCGATGACGACGGAGGGGAGCATATTGGCCGTGCGGAAGGTCTGAGGACGGATGAGGTTGACGCCGACGCAGAAGATGAGCATGGAGCCTACGAGCGAAAGGCTGTCGAGGGCTGCCGTAGTCATGATGGGGGAGAGTGCGCCGGCAAACAGCGTGATCGTCCCCTGGAACACGGCGACGGGCAGGGCGGAGAAAATGCAGCCGCGGCCAAGCGACGCCGTCATGGTGCAGACGATGATGCAGTCCAATGCGCCTTTCAGGGCAAGCGTTGACCAGTCACCGAGCAGACCGTCCTGGATCGATCCCACAATGGCCATGGCGCCGATACACACGGTGAGTGAAGTTGAGACAAAAGCGTTGGTGAACTCGTTATCGCCCTCGCTGCCGGTTTTGCGCTTGAGCCATTCGCCAAGGTTCTCGATGGCGGCCTCCAAGTTGATGGCCTCGCCGATGAGCGAGCCGAGGGCGAACGAGACGATGAGCATGGTGGTGCCGGTGGTCGCTAGCGCCTTCCCATCGATAAGGAGCATCTTTTGCATGGTGCCGCCAAGGCCGATAAACAGGACGCACAGCCCCGATGCTTTCATGAGCGTGTCTTGGATGCGCGGTGTAATGAAGCGGCCGCCCGCTAATCCCAAAAGACCGCCCGCAACTAAAAGCACAACGTTGATGATTGTTCCCAAGCCCGGCATGAGCCCTCCTGTATTGATGCCAACGTGGCAATCGTAGCAGAACGAAATGCGAGGTACATCGCGACTCATCTAATACGTTATATAAGTGGTATTAGGAATGATGCGCGGCATTTAAGCCTCAGGTGGTTGTCGGGACATAGGGATAGTATTCAAAGCGCAGTGTCATAAGTCGCTGTGGGGATTCAATAGCCGCGGCGATGATATTGGCATCGCGGGCACGATCAAACCCTTCGAGTTCGATCTGATACGAGACGTCTTGCATAATGTCCAGACGTCGCCAGGCCAGGAGTGTGTCGCCATCGAATTCCAAGGTCTTGCCTCCGTCTGGAGCAACGGCGTATAGACGCAGCTTGGCGGTGGTTGCAGGGTCGACAACTGTGACCTTTTTAATTTCGTTTCGAGTATTCTTGGCGCCCAACAAGGTGAGCAGTGTTGGGGCCACGACCTCGCCCGATGGCAAAAAGACGACTTCGATGGATTCAGGAAATGCGATGATAGCCGACTTGCGGACGGGCTGATTGGCGGCGGCAACTTCGATGTTCGCAGCGTCGATGACCTCTGTGTGGTCGAGCGCGGCAAGCACGCAGCAGTTACCTTCATCGATCTCTTGAGGATCAGCAAGCCCCAGACTGTCCGCGAGCTCGGGATCGTTTGGATCGGCAGCGGGCTCATTCGGCGCTTCGAGAGAAGCTGGGACGCTGTTTGTCGGCGACGGCGTGTCGCCCGCACCTGCTTCTTTGTCCGCGCTCTCTTCTTGTATGGTTGCGTTGATGGGTTCGTCGTTTGGGGGGAGCGTCTTGGCGTCAAACGCGGAGGGGAGAATTCCGATGGCTCCGGATCCGTTCCACTCCATTTCGAGAAGCGCCGGGTCGGCAAGAATGCGTTGCCTGCTTTGCGCGTGGGCATCGATTTCAATAGGGCCTGCCTCTATCCCTCGTGTAAGGCTGAGTGATCCGGCTGGCTTCTCGAAATGAGCGTCTGTGTCTTTGGTGCTGACGGCGTAGAACAGCAGGGACGCTTCTCCCGCCGCGATAACATCGGTACCGGCTTTGGTCAGCCGCAACGATGCCGTGAATGAGAGGGTGGGCTGCGCATCGTCTGCATTCGCGGCGGCGCAGCCCAGACATATACCGCCTCCTTTCTCGAAAAACGCACCGTCGAAGGCGACCTTCGCTCCGTTCGCCGAGTCATCGACCGAAGCGATGTCGATGCGCAGCTCTAAATTGCATGGATCGCCATCTGCATCGAGCACAACCGAGCGCCACGTGCAGACGGCGCACCCCGCCTGGGAGCCGTTTGCCTTGTTCGAACGCTTGATATCCACGACTATCGAGCCGTCTGTATTACGACGAAGGCATCCCGAGGTTGAGATCACGGCCTGTGCGATCGAAAAACGCTCGCACGCAATGGCGCTCGACGGATTTGGTGCGGAACTTAGGGCTACTGGTAAGGAGTCTGCCATGACGGGAGTCGCCCAAGCGGCGACAGGCGTTCCGGTTGCGAGCGCGCCGCAGAGTGCGACGACGGGCAAAAGGTTCTTCGATGCCATGGGGTCTCCTTAGCTAATTTAGTGCGGCCTGTCCGTGTTTTGTTTCTGGCTGCGTTTGATGTGCAGACCGAGGCCGGCGGTTCCCGCGCCTGCTGCTGTGGCGCCTGCTGCCAAGAGCCATCGTCTGTCGCCTGTCTGCGCCAACGGTTCCTCGCGGTCGCCGCGGTCGAGCTCCGAGAGGTCGACCGTCACTTGCGTGGCGGCCTGCGCCTGTTCTTGCTGGGCAAAGGCCATGGCTGGCCCAAACGCTAGGATGCTGACGGCGGCGGCCAGGGCGACGGCCTTATGCCGTGTGCGCACCGGGCTCGACCGTCCAGGTGATCGTCGCAACCTGATCGCCTTCGCCGGTTACGCGGAAGATGTCGCGCGTGACGCGGGCGACGTTTCCGCTTGTCTTGAGCTTGATTTTGTCCGTGCCGCCGGCAATGCCCTGGTAGCCCATGTCGAAGGCTGCATTCTTGGAAAGATCGAGGCCCGTCCCTTGCGCGGCGGCGCTGGCGTTCTGGAGCGCGCCGTCGGGGCCGACCTTAAAGTCGATGGAGTTCTGCGCGGTTCCGGCCTTGGCGTCGGCGGCAATGGTCCAGGTGTTCATGGCGTCGATCTTCATGTTGGTGACATGGATGCCGTAGGCCGAATGATTGTCGATGGTGGTCGCGTCTTCTGAGGGGCCCTGAAGCGTGCCGTCGGCCTTGGCGACGAAGGGAATAACCGTCGGAACTTTGAACTCAACGTTGTCGATCTCGGTCCTGACCATTACCTTCGTGGTTCCAACGCGCCCGGCTGCCATAGCTGGCGTCGGGGCGGCGCCCATTGCGAGCGCGAGCGCGAGCCCTGTGCCCACGACGAGCGCTCTGACTCCGTTCATGTTCCTGGTGATGTCCATGGTCGTTCCTTTCTATTCGCCGCGGGCCGTCCCCGCGATGATTGGACGAATGCTGGTGAATTGCATGCGGTGCCGTGTCGGCCGGAAGGCTAGTTCTCGGTTTGCTCAACCCGTACCTTGACACGTGTCGGATTGCCGTGGCTGTCGAGGGTCTTTGCATCGAGTGCCTGGATCTCGATGTACGCCTCGCCTTCTTTGATGTCGCCGGCGGGGCACGTCTCGATTGTCTTGCCGGTCTCGACCACACCGGATTCGTACATGGTCTCGTCGTTTTGGATGACGCGGAATCGCTGGGGAAATTTATTGTCTTGGACGTTTTGCACGTTGACGCGCAGTTTGCCGTCCTCCTGCAGCTGAGCGACCGGCGCGACCGAAATCGTCATCATGTTGTCGCGGACGATGGCGTCGAGCTCATCTTGGATTTCCTGGCGCGTTTTGCCCTCGGCCGTCGTAACCGAAGCGCCCGCCTCGGGTACGGGCTGCGACTGCCAAACGTATAGTCCTACGGCGACAAGGGCACAGACGATGGCCAAGCAGGCAACGATGAGCTTCTTGCGACGACCCAGGCCTGCAAAGTGGGGTGGCTTCTTCGCGCTCATGCGGCATCCTTGGCGGTATAGACGCGCGCAAAGGTGGACGGGTCCGCTCCAAAGAGCATGTGAAGCATCAGACGGCGCGAGTAGACGAGCTCGTCGAAGTCGGGAGGGAGCTCGATGTCGTGGATATGCGCGATGTGGTGGGCGAGCGCCGAGAACGACTCGGGGTCGCAGATCACATCGGTGGTAACGTGGTAGACTGTCGTATCGGGGAATGCCTCTTCGTCGAAAGGCAGGAGATGGGGATCGTCGTCGACTTCGATGGCGATGCCGTACTGGGGCCAGTAATATGCCATGGGAACCTCCCTGCTTCTGGCCCAAAACTTCTATCGGTTTTGGCTGTCGATGCCGACGGTATCAGCCACTACTTGACCAATTGCTGACCAAATGCTTGACGGATTGGTGTCTCCGCAGGTAAAAGGCGGCAAAAAATACTCCAACTTTTTTCGAGCGACAATCGCGCGGTCGGCGACGGCGGGGCCATATGTGTCAAAAGCATCGTCTGCCGAGGAAATCAAGCCGCTCGCCGAATTGCACGAACGTAAAAAACGCCAATTATGGAGACGGTCTCGAACACGTCGACGAAACGATGCGGTAACATCTCCCTGCAAACACTGTAGTTAGCTAAAGGGGGAGTTCGCGTGTCTGCAACCATCAAACCCTTCACCGACGAGTTCGAAGAGTATGGCCGCGATGAATCTCGCGCATCGGGCGAGGCCTCGAGCATCTCGTTTCCGACAACGGAAAACGAGGTCCGTGCCATTTTGGAAAAGCTCCATGCCGAGCGTGTTCCGGTAACGGTTCAGGGCGCCCGAACCGGCCTTGCCGCCGGCGCCGTGCCCCACGGCGGGCATATCCTCAATACTTCCCGTATGAATCGCTATTTGGGCCTTCGCCGCGATGAACAAGGCCAATTTCTGCTGCGCGTGGAGCCGGGCGTTGTGCTCTCGGAGCTGCGCAAGCAGCTGAGCAAGAAGGTGCTGCCGACCGCTGGTTGGGACCAGGCATCGCTTGAGGCCTACGAGGAGTTCCAAGAGGCTCCCGAGCAGTTTTTTCCCACCGATCCCACCGAGGCGTCTGCCTGTCTGGGCGGCATGGCGGCATGTAACGCCTCCGGTGCCCGCAGCTACGCCTACGGCCCCATGCGCCCACATATCACGGGACTCCACGTCGTGCTGGCTGATGGCGATTTGCTTGAGCTTCGGCGCGGCGAGGCTTTTGCCCAGGGCCGCCACCTGTCGCTCGTGACGGCAGCGGGCCGTACACTCGAGCTCGATCTTCCCGGCTATACCATGCCCAAGACAAAAAATGCTTCGGGCTATTTCGTTGCTGACGATATGGATGCCATCGATCTGTTTATCGGTGCGTGTGGCACAATCGGTGTCATCACCGAACTCGAGATTGCCCTGCAGGTGGCACCCGCGGTCGTTTGGGGCGTGAGCTGCTTCTTCGACAGCGAAGACAAGGCCGTGTCCTTCACCGATTCTGTGCGTCCCGTCCTGTCCCATGCGGCTGCCATCGAGTACTTCGATGCTGGCGCCCTGGATATTCTACGTCGCCAGCGCGAGCAGTCGACGGCGTTTGCCTCGCTGCCTGCGCTCGACAAAGACGCCAAGGTCTGTGTCTACGTGGAGCTCGACTGCGACGACGAAGCCCAGGCGGCTGAGGAGCTGTATCACTTGGGGTGGGTACTGGAGCTTGCGGGCGGCAGTGACGATGCGACATGGGTCGCGCGCACCGAGGTCGATCGCGAGTGTCAGCGATTCTTCCGCCACGCCGTCCCCGAGAGCGTCAACATGCTCATCGACGAGCGCCGCCGCATGGATCCCACCATCACCAAACTGGGTTCGGACATGTCGGTGCCCAACGCGCACTTGGCCGATGTTATCGCCCTCTATCGCCGCACGCTGGCGGAAAGTGGGCTTGAATCTGCCGCCTGGGGGCATATCGGTAACAACCATCTGCATGTGAACATTCTGCCGCGCGATGCACAGGATTATCGCCGCGGCGCAGAACTCTTTGCCCAGTGGGCTGCGGAGGTCACGGCCATGGGCGGCGCCGTCTCCGCCGAACACGGCGTCGGCAAGATCAAAGCGGGCTTCTTAGAGATGATGTACGGTCACGAGGCCATGGTCGAGTCGGCGCGGCTCAAGCTCCAGCTCGATCCCGACGGGCAGCTGGGTCGCGGCAACCTGTTTTCGGAGAAGCTCTTGGATGAGCTCGTCCAGAAAGGGGGCGCGTGAAGATGAGCGATTTCCATATGGTGGTGTGCGTCAAGGCCGTGCCGGGCAGCACCGAGGTCAAGATGGACCCCAAGACCAATACCATCGTGCGCGATGGCAAGCAGGCGGTCATTAATCCCTTTGATGCGAGCGCTTTGGAATGCGCGCTGGCGCTGAAAGACGACTTTATCGGCTTTGGCATGGACGTGCGCGTGACGGTGGTGTCGATGGGCATCCCCGCGACCGAGTCGCTGCTGCGCGACTGCATCGCTCGAGGTGCCGACGACGCGCTGCTGCTGACCGATCGCGCCTTTGCAGGTGCCGATACCCTGGCAACCACCTACGCCCTCAAGTGCGGCATCGAGGCGCTCGACGAGGACTTCGACCTGCTCATCTGCGGCAAGATGGCGGTGGATGGCGATACGGCCCAGATTGGTCCCGAGCTTGCCGGTGCTTTTGAGATTCCCTGTGTGACCGACGTGAGCTGCGTGCAGAGCGCGGGCTTTACGACCTGTGGTTCACTGGCGCTTGTTCACGGCTGCGATGCCGGCGAGGAGACGGTGTGTCTTGAGATGCCGTGCGCGATGACGACTGCCAAGGAGATTGGCCAGTTGCGTATGCCGAGTATTGCCGGTATTCGCGTGGCGGAGGAGGCGGACGTGCGCTTGGTCAGTGCCGCCGACGTGAACGCCGACCCCGCGCGTTGCGGTCTTGCCGGGTCGCCGACACAGGTCGTGCGCTCGTTTGTGCCCGACCGTGACCAAACGTGCGAGGCCGTTGAGGGGACGGCGTCCGAGCAGGCGGTAGAACTTGCCAAGATTATCGAGGGGATGGCATAGATGAGCGGACTGATTATCGATAGCGAAGCCTGTATCGGCTGCGGTCGCTGCGTTCGCGCCTGCGCCTCGGGCGGCATTGTGGTGGAGGGCGAGCGTCCCAATCGCTGCGCCCGCGTGACCGAAGGCTGCATCTTGTGCGGCGGGTGCGTCGATGCCTGTCCCGTCAACGCTATCTCGATCGAGCGAGACGAAGCTGCCGGCGCGGCAGACCTTGATGCATATCGAGACATTTGGGTATTCGCGCAGACCGACGAGCACGATACGGTGAATCCCGTTGCCTATGAGCTCATGGGCAAGGGCCGCGAGCTTGCCGATGCTCGTGGCTGCCGTCTGGTGGCACTGGCCGGCATGGGCCCCGAGGGTTCTCTCGGCGACCTGGAGCATCTGGTTTGCGCGGGCGCCGACGAAGTCCTGGCCTGTCGCGACGAGCGCCTGCGCCAAAACGATGCGGAGGTCTACGCCCGCTTGATCTGCGATTTGGTAGCCGAACGCAAACCCGAGGCCATCCTATACGGTGCGACCGCTTTTGGCCGCGAACTGGCACCCGGCGTTGCCGTGCGCTTGCAGACGGGCCTTACGGCTGACTGCACCGTACTTTCGATGGATACGGAGACGGGGCTGCTGCAACAGACGCGTCCGGCGTTTGGCGGCAACCTGATGGCCACCATCGTCTGCCCCAATCATCGTCCCCAGATGGCAACGGTTCGTCCCGGCATCTTTAAGGCGCCCGACTTTGACTACGACCGCTCCGGCACGATCACCCAGATATCGCTTGCGGATGATGCTAAGGCTCGTGTCGAGATCTCGATTCCCGCCGAGGAGTGGAGGCAGCAGGCCTCGATCGCCGATGCCGAGCGCTTGGTCGTGGTGGGCCGCGGCATTGGCTCCAAGAAGAATCTGCCCCTGATACGAAGGCTCGCCGAGGCTCTGGGAGCCGAGCTTGGTTGCACGCGACCTGTCGTGGAGGCCGGCTGGTTGGAGTGTCGCCATCAGATTGGCCAGACCGGCGTATCGGTTTCGCCCAAGCTTCTCGTGAGTATCGGTGTTTCGGGCGCCATCCAGCATCTTGCCGGCATCGGTGGGGCAGAGTGCATTATCGCCATCAACGAGGACCCGGATGCCCCCATCTTTGGTGCTGCCCAGTACAAGGTTGTCGGCGATGCCGTCGAGGTCGTCGAGGAACTGCTGGCCCAGCTTGAGCGCTAGGCGCGCGCCAGCCAGTCGCGCATCTCGTCCTTAAGGCGGCTCCAAGTCGCCTGCGTGGCGGGGTCGGTAAAGGGCCGCGTAATGCCAAAGGGCGCGTCGAGCAGGCGGTAGATATCGCCCTGCTCGCGCGCCAGCGCGCGGCTTGCTGGATAGACGAGCTCAAACATAAAGCAGATGAGTCCCACCAGGTAGTCTGCGGGCTCGTCGCGTTCATCGCGTGCGACGCAGCGGTGCTCGTCAAAGGCGGCAAGTGTCGGCGACGAGAAACGGCTGCCGAGAAACGTCTTCTCGTCCACCTTGAGGATAGTGTCGACAGTGCTGTCGGCGATGGCGCGCATAATGTCGATCTTGTCGCCATCGCGCACGATATCGCAGAAGCACCGTGTACGCTCGTCGAGTTGTGCCGGCAGGCGAAAGTCGCTGTGATAGGCGATGCTCGCTCGGATGAGCTCGTCATGCGCACCGGTTTCGATAAAGTCACGGATGTTTGTCGTGGCGGGTGCATCGGCGGGATTCTCGCCAAAGAGGACCTCGATGCCCAGCGCCGCATGGCTCATGCTCTCGGCGTCCTTAAAGGTGTCCCAGCGTCGCAGCTGCTCAAAGCGGCCCATATCGTGTAGCAGGCCGCAAAGCCATGCCAGGTCAATATCTTCTGACGACCAGCCCTGCTCGCGCGCTACGGCATCGCATGCCTCGGCCACGTGGTACGTATGCTCGATTTTGAGCGCGATGCGTGGGTTGGTGGCGTCGTAGGCATCGGTGTAGCTTTTGAAGGCCGCGCGCGCCCGGTCTCGATCGATAGCTGTCATAATGACTTCCTAAAAAGTTGTGTCTTTCGATCCGGTGGCAATTGTAGGTGAACTCGGTTGCTGTCGGATGATGATTCTGCCGTATCGCTACATGCGGCTCGGAGACCTTGTCAGGATGAGAAGCGTATGGTGTTCAAAATCGTTAGAACCGTCTGGCCGGTGATGCTTACCTATGTTGCAATAGGCGCGCCGTGCGGAATGATCATGGGGCAGACGGGAATGGAGCCCTGGATGGTCTTTGCCCTGAGCAGCACGTTTGTGACGGGCAGCGGCCAGTTTATGATCTGCAATCTTTGGCTGGCGGACGTGCCGGCACCTTCGATTATCGCGAGCGTTGCCGCCATCTCCTCGCGTTTTGCGCTTTACTCGGCATCGATCGCGCCGCATCTGACGGGTGCCTCGAAGCGTCAGACGCTGGCTGTTGCCGCGACACTTACCGAGGAGGCATATGGCATCTCGCTTGCCAAGTTGGTTGAAGGGGAGGATTGGGGCCCGCGCGAGTCCTTTGTGCTCAACGTGATCCTCATCGCAACATGGGGCGTTTCGTGTACGATGGGCACCATCGTCGGCGCCGTTGTCGATGTTCCCACCGCCATTGCAGCCTTTGTCTGCACCTCGCTCTTTATCTGCCTGCTCTTTTCGCAGCGGCTGTCGCGCGGCAACGTTGTCGCGGCGGTTTCGGGCGCGGTGTCCGTCGCCGTATGCAAGTTCTTGGGCCTCACGAATATTGCCGTGCCGGCAAGCGTCGTGGCCGGCATTGCCATTGCGTTGGCGTGCGATGCTGTATTTGACGGAAGAGGTGCCCGCGATGCCCGTTAACGAGTTCTTGGTTCTGTGGCTGTCGTCGTGGGCTGCTATCGCGTTCTTTCGCATCGCGCCGGCGTTCGCCTTGCGCGGGCGGACCCTGTCGCCCCGCATTACCGAGGCCCTGGGCTATATCCCGCCCGCTGCCTTTGCTGCGCTGGTCGCCAACGACTTGGTGAGCCCCGGCGCGTTCGACGCGGGACTCTGGCCTGCCTTGGTTCCCTGGATTGCGGCCGCCGGCGTCGTGGTCGTGGCGGTCAAGACAAAATCGATGCTGTGGTGCTGCGTCTCGGGCATCGTACTCTATATCGTCTTGAGCCTTATATGGGGGTGGCGTCGCGGGCGCCGAATCTCGTTCCATCCCAACTTGTCGAATTTTTCACCGAGCTGGTCTATTTCTTCTGGTACCATGGTCAAACTTTACTGTAGCAAAGCGTGACGTGGGCTTTTGTACCCCGTCAGCGGAAATGGGGGTTTCATGGCACAGGAAGCGACCGCCAACGAGCAAAAGAAATTCAAGGTCCCGCGCATCCCGGGCGACATCATGATCTATCCGATGATCGTCGGTCTTTTGCTCAACACCTTCTGCCCGCAGGTTTTTGAGATCGGCGGCTTCTTTACGGCTGCCTGCCGCGGTGGCTCCAATACCATCGTCGCCGCGATCCTGCTGTTTGTGGGCACCGGCATCAGCTTCAAGTCCACGCCGGGCGCCATCAAGACCGGCATCGTCGTGCTGATTCCCAAGCTGGTCGTCGCAGCGGCTCTCGGCCTGGGCGTGGCATATTTCTTTAACGATAACTTCCTGGGTCTGAGCTCCGTGTCTATCATCGGCGGCATTACGTTTTGCAACATGGCGCTCTATACGGGCATCATGGGCGAGTTCGGCGATGAGTCCGAGCAGGGCGCCGTCGGTATCCTGTTCTTTACGGCCGGCCCCGCCGTCACGATGATCATCCTTGGTGTTTCGGGCCTTGCCAACATCCCTGTCGGTACTATCATCGGCTCCATTTTGCCGCTCGTTATCGGCATGGTTCTGGGCAACCTGTTCCCGTTTATCAAGAACCTGCTAGTTCCCGGTGCCAACCCTGCGATTGCCGTCATCGGATTTCAGCTTGGCGCGTCCATGAGCCTGTCGAGCTTTATCACCGGTGGTATTTCCGGCATCTTGCTGGGCCTTGTCACGCTGTTTGTCGTCGGTCCCATCACCTTTGCGTTCGAGCGCCTGTGCGGTGGTAACGGCAAGGCTGCCGTGGCTTGTTCCACCATCGCCGGCACGGCTATGACCACGCCGGTTGCTCTCGCCGAGGTCGCGCCGCGCTACGCCGAGCTTGCGCCCACCGCGTACGCCCAGATCGCCACTGCCGTTATCATCACGGCAATCATGGCTCCGATTCTGACCGGCTGGGTCGACAAGAAGTTCTGCCAGGGCAAGGAGGACCTGTCGCCTGCCGGTGTCGAGGCCATCGAGGAGGCCGTCGCGACCGACATCGACGGTGAGTAACGGCCGTTACCGATAATTGATTCCGGCGTGCAATTCGCGCCGTCCGAGCGCCCGAACAGAAACTGTTTTGCAGTGATGTTCGGGCGCTTTGCTATGATTCCCTTTACCCCTGCGGAGTAAAGGGGTGTTTATTGCCCTGATTCGAATTGGGCGATTCTGACCATTCGGATATTGAAGGGATGGCGTCTAGTGGTTAAGGCACTCAAGATTGAGATATTCCTGCTATGCATGATTGTTCTTATCGGGCTTGCCGCGCGAAGTCGTCGCTCCTTGTTCTCGAGCACCCTGCAACTATTGTTTAGCATGCTTGGCTACACCTCTGCCGCGTACATATTATTCGATATGATCTGGACGCTTTCGGATGGTGCGGACGGCACGTTGGGTATTGCTGCCAACTGGATTTCCAACGCGGTTTCGTTTTCGCTCTTTGCCATCGCGTGTCTCATTTGGTTTATCTATTCCGAGACGATGCAGGGCTCTCGCCTTGTGACCTCGCGCTATAGGGTGGTGCTTGTAACGTTGCCTACGGCTCTGGTGGTCGTGCTGGCGTTTACCAGTTACTGGACGCACGCCCTGTTCTATATCGATTCGCAGGGCGTGTATCGTCGCGGCTTTGCTTATATGATTCAGCCCATTGTCAGCTACTGTTACGTTATACATGCGTCCCTGCATGCGTTTGTGCAATCTCGCAGGGTCGAGAGCCTACAGACGAAGGCTATCTATCGAACCTTGGCATTTTTCGCCATTCCGGCCCTGGTGGGCGGTACCTTTCAGGTCGTATGCTCGGTGCCCGGCCTTTGTGTCGGCATAATGATTAGCATGTTGCTGCTCTATATCATCTGCCAGGAGCAGCTCATCTCGACCGACCCGTTGACTGGACTCAACAACCGCAACCGTTTTGAGACCTATATGCTGTCGCTCTTTTCAAATGTGGATCAGGCCGAAGATGTGTATCTGCTCATGATGGACGCCGACGGCTTTAAGCAGATTAACGATCGCTATGGACATGTGGAGGGCGACCATGCTCTTCAGGTTATATCCGCTGCGCTCAAAGAGGTCTGCTCGGCGTCTGGTGGCTTTATCGCACGCTACGGTGGCGATGAGTTCGTGGTGCTCCAAAAGGCAGTGGCGGAACAGGATATCATGCATCTGTGCGCGACAATCAACGACGAGCTCGCGCATGCCGAGGTGCCGTATGCATTGCGGATGTCCATCGGTTACGCGCGGGTCGGCGATAGTGTTGATACCTGGCAAGACTTACTTCGCGCTGCCGATGCGGAGCTCTACCGCGTCAAGGCCGAGAAAAAGAAAGCCGGCGTTCAGATACGCTAGGAAAAGGGGCACACGACCGCATGGATGGTCGTGCGCCCCTATTGCGTTGGCGGGATTAGTAGCGGCTGTCGAAGATACGCCTCGGTTTTTTCTTGGAACGAGGCAGTTCGCTAGGCTTTTTTGGGTTTGTTGACGATGATGATGCCGCCGCAGACCAACAACAGGGCAACGATGACGGTAACGGGGCTCGTGCCCGCGCCTTCGCCGAGCAGCAGCGCGCTCAGCAGCACATCAAAGACGGGGTTCATAAACCCAAAGACCGAGACGCGGCTGACGGGGTTGACGGCAAGCAGGCGCGACCACAGCGAGTAGGCGACCGCGGAGATAAGCGCCATGTAGATGATGAGCGCGATGGCGGGGGCAATCGCCGTGGGGGAGAGCGCGCCACCCATCAAAAAGCCGATGGCGGTGAGGACAAGGCCGCCGACCAAGAACTGCCACCCGGCAAGCAAGACGCCGTCGTGCTCGCGCGAGAAGATGCCAATCAGGCAGGTCGAAAGGGCACCCGCGACGGTGGAGGCTAGGATAAAGCCCTCGCCATCGAGCCTGAAGCCAAAGGTGCCATCCGCGCCCGAAAGGTTGACGAGCGCGACGCCGGCAAAGCCCAGTGCACAGCCAAGCACCTTGGCCGTATTGAGCTTCTCGGTGCGAAACGCCAGGGCGGCAAAGAGGATGGCTAGGAAGTTGGCGCTGGCCTCGATGATGGAGCTCGACATGGCGCTGGCGCGCGAGAGGCCCAGATAGAAAAAGAAGTACTGACCGATGGTCTGAAAGAGCGACAAGATAAAGATGGGTTTGATGTCGCGCGCTTGCGGTATGAGGGGGCGGCGTTGGGCCGCGCTCATCCCAACGATAACCAGGGCGCCGGCAAGCGTAAAGCGCAAGCCCGCAAAGAGCAGCTGCGAAGCGCTATCGTGCGCTGGGATACCAAAGAGTGCGTAGCCGATCTTGATGCAGGGGAAAGCCGACCCCCAGAGCGCACAGCAAACAAGACAGCCCAGGATAAGTCCGGGCAGGGTGGCGAGATACGGCTTGCGGCTTTCCATGATGTCCTTCCTGTATGCGCGAAGCAAAAAAGAACCCGCCACCGGGTGTGCCGGTGGCGGGTGTTGTTACCCGAGGGGATTGTACCCGATGGGAAAGGTTTAGGCGAAGTAGGCTACGCCGCTCTCGAAGATCGGCATGAACTTATCGCCGGGGACATGCTCGGGCACGTTGCGGTACAGGTTGTCGCCGCGACGCTCGGCATGGCCCATCTTGCCCAGGACACGGCCGTCGGGGCTCGTGATACCCTCGATGGCGAGTGCGGAGCCGTTGGGGTTGACGGAAAGATCCATGCTGGGCTTGCCGTCCTCGCCCACGTACTGCGTGGCGACCTGGCCGTTGGCGATAAGCTGGGCGAGTACCTCGTCGTTGGCGACAAAGCGGCCCTCGCCGTGGCTGATGGCGACGGTGTAGGGGTCGTCCAGGCTACACTGCGACAGCCACGGGGACAGGTTGGACGAGATGCGGGTGCGAACCAGACGGCTCTGATGGCGACCGATAGTGTTGAACGTCAGCGTGGGCGCATCGGGCGTGGCGTCGACGATGTCACCGTAGGGCACCAGGCCGAGCTTGATCAGGGCCTGGAAGCCGTTGCAGATGCCCAGCATCAGGCCATCGCGGGCCTTGAGCAGGTCGCGGACTGCCTCGGTGACTTCGGGAGCGCGGAAGAACGCCGTGATGAACTTGGCGGAGCCGTCGGGCTCGTCGCCGCCCGAGAAGCCGCCGGGGATCATGACAATCTGGCTTGCACGGATGCGGCGGGCAAGCTCGTGGGTGCTCTCGGCGACGGCCTCGGGCGTGAGGTTGTTGATCACGAAGGTGTCGGCCTCGGCGCCGGCGGCGCGGAAGGCACGGGCGCTATCGTACTCGCAGTTGTTGCCGGGGAATACGGGGATAACCACGCGCGGGCGGGCGATCTTGGCGCCGCCGTACACGTGGATGTCCTTGGCGCGGAAGTCGATGGTCTCGACCTCGGGGGTCTCGTCGGCGCTGCGGTAGGCAAAGACGCCCTCGATGCCGCTCTCCCAGGCCTCCTGAAGCTCGGAGAGCTCGATGACTTCGGAGCCGGTGTCGATGACATAGCCCTCGACGGTGGTGCCCAGGGGCTCGACGACAACGCCGTCGGCGACCTCGGGCAGCTCGGCATCCTCGGCGAGCTCGACGATAAAGCTGCCGTAGAGCGGGGTGAAGAGGCTCTCCACGTCTACATCCTCGGCAAGCTCGATACCGATCTGGTTACCGACGCACATCTTAAAGAGGCTCTCGGCGCCGCAGCCGTAGCCGGGCGTGGAGATGGCCAGGGCGTTGCCGTTGGCGGTGAGCGCCTCGACGGCGTCAAACGCGGCGAGCAGCTGCTGGGCGTCGGGACGGTAGTCCTCGCCATAGGTAGCGGGGGTGATGCGGACGACGCGGTGCGTGAGGCCCTTGAACTCGGGCGAGACGGCGCGGGCGGCCTTGCCCACGGCGACGGCGAAGCTGATCAGAGTCGGCGGAACGTTGAGCTCGCCGGCCTCGTCCTCAAACGAGCCGCTCATGGAGTCCTTGCCGCCGATGGCGCCGGCACCCAGGTCGACCTGGGCCATAAGGGCGCCCAGGACGGCTGCCGTGGGCTTGCCCCAACGCTCGGCCTCGGTGCGCAGACGCTCGAAGTACTCCTGGAAGGAGAGATAGGCGCGCTTGTGCTCAAAGCCGGCAGCCACGAGCTTGGCGATGGACTCGACCACGGACAGGTAGGCGCCCGCAAACTGGTCGGCTTCCATCAGATAGGGGTTAAAGCCCCATGCCATGGCGCTCGCCGTGGTGGTCTCGCCGTCCACGGGGAACTTGGCGACCATGGCCGAGCTCGGGGTGAGCTGCGTCTTGCCGCCAAAGGGCATGAGCACGGTTGCGGCACCGATGGTGGAGTCGAAACGCTCGGAAAGGCCCTTGTTGGAAGCGACGTTGAGGTCGGTGACGAGCGAGGTCATGCGCTCGGCAAGCGTGGTGCCGGCCCAGCTGGGCTGCCACACGCTACGGGCGCACACGTGGGCGACCTGGTGCTTGGGTGCGCCGTTGGAGTTGAGGAACTCGCGGGACAGGTCGACGATGGCGACGCCGTTCCAGGCCATGCGCATGCGCGGCTCGGCGGTAACCTCGGCGATAACGGTCGCCTCGAGGTTCTCCTCGGCGGCGTAGCCCATGAACTCCTCGACGTCACCGTCGGCGACGGCACAGGCCATGCGCTCCTGGGACTCAGAGATAGCGAGCTCGGTGCCGTCCAGACCGTCGTACTTCTTGGTCACGGTATCAAGGTCGACATACAGGCCGTCGGCAAGCTCGCCCACGGCGACCGAGACGCCGCCGGCGCCAAAGTCGTTGCAGCGCTTGATCAGACGGCAGGCGTCGCCGCGGCGGAACAGGCGCTGCAGCTTGCGCTCGACAGGGGCGTTGCCCTTCTGGACCTCGGCACCCGAGGTCTCGATGGACTCGGTGTTCTGGGTCTTGGAGGAGCCGGTGGCGCCACCGATGCCATCGCGGCCGGTGCGGCCGCCCAGCAGGATGATCTTGTCGGTGGGGGCGGGGCACTCGCGACGAACGTGGTTTGCCGGGGTAGCGCCCACGACGGCGCCAACCTCCATGCGCTTGGCCACGTAACCGGGGTGATAGAGTTCGTTGACCTGACCGGTGGCAAGGCCGATCTGGTTGCCGTAGCTGGAGTAGCCGGCGGCGGCAGTGGTCACGAGCTTGCGCTGCGGCAGCTTGCCCTCGAGCGTCTCGGAAACCGGGACGGTGGGGTCACCGGCGCCGGTGACACGCATGGCCTGGTACACGTAGCTGCGGCCCGAGAGCGGGTCGCGGATGGCGCCGCCCACGCAGGTGGCGGCACCGCCGAAGGGCTCGATCTCGGTCGGGTGGTTGTGGGTCTCGTTCTTAAACAGGAACAGCCAGTCCTGGTCCTCGCCGTCGACATCGACCTTCACCTTGACGGTGCAGGCGTTGATCTCCTCGGACTCGTCGACATCGGTCATGACGCCGGTCTTCTTGAGGTACTTGGCGCCGATGGTGCCCATGTCCATGAGGCAGACGGGCTTGGCGTCGCGACCGAGCTCATGGCGCATCTCCATGTAGCGGTCGAAGGCCTGCTGCACCACGGCGTCGTCGATCGTCACGTCATCCAGGACGGTGCCGAAGGTGGTGTGACGGCAGTGGTCGGACCAATAGGTGTCGATCACGCGGATCTCGGTGATGGTGGGGTCGCGATCCTCATCGCGGAAGTACTGCTGGCAGAAGGCGATGTCCGCCTCGTCCATGGCAAGGCCGCGATCGGCGATAAAGGCGGCAAGGCCGGCCTCGTCGAGCTCGCGGAAACCGTCGAGCACCTCGACGGGCTGGGGCTCGGGGGTCTCCATGTACAGCGTCTCGGGCAGGTCGAGCGAGGCGATGCGCGCCTCGACGGGGTTCACCACGTAGTGCTTGATGGCATCGATGGCGGCCTTGTCCAGAGCGCCCGAGATCATATAGACCTTGGCGGAGCGCACGGCGGGGCGCTCGCCCTGGCTGATGAGCTGCACGCACTCGCTGGCGGAGTCGGCGCGCTGGTCAAACTGGCCAGGCAGGAATTCGACGGCAAAGACGGCGCCATCGCTTGCGGGGAGCTCGTCGTAGGTCACATCGACCTGGGGCTCGCTAAAGACGGTCGGCACGCAGGAGCGGAAAAGCTCCTCGTCGATGCCCTCGACGTCGTAGCGGTTGATGATCCTCAGGGCCTCGATGCCCTTGATGCCGAGAATTTCGGTCAGCTCGCCCTTGAGCTGCTGAGCCTCGACGTCGAACCCGGGTTTCTTCTCCACGTAGATACGAGAGACCATTGGTTCCTGCCTTCCTGATCGGTTGGGCGTACGGTACGGTATGCGGCAGCGGTCGGTTTGCGGGGCAAGCCTCGCGGTCGCCTTGAGCCACATGTTTGTAAACCTCACTATGATACGACAGCTCGCGGCGCGTTGAGGACGGCGAGGGTGCTACAGTGAAGCGCAAACAAGAGAAAGGCATCACATGGCATTCGTTTCACTCGCCATCATCGCGCTCGTGGCCTTTGCAAGCCCCTTCATCGCCTCGGCGATCCCCGGGAAACCCGTTCCCGAGACGGTCTTTTTGCTCGTGTTTGGCGCGGTGCTGGGACCCCATATGCTCGACTTTATCCATGTAGATGCCGAGGTCTCGCTCGTGTCCGAGCTCGGCCTGGCCTTTTTGTTCCTGCTTGCCGGCTTTGAGATCGACCCCAAGAGCATCACGGGTGTGGAGGGGCGCTACGGCTTGGCGACGTGGGTCGTCACGTTTGGTATCGCCTGGCTTGCCGTGCGCTTTACCCCGTGGTTCTCGGTCAGTCATTTCGACGGTATCGCCGTGACGCTTGCCCTTACTTCCACGGCGCTCGGTACGCTTGTGCCCATCATGCGCGAGCGCTCGCTCACCGGCACGCGTGTGGGCGACTCAATTCTCGCGTATGGCACTTGGGGCGAGCTCGGTCCCGTGCTCGCCATGTCGGTGCTGCTGTCTGCCCGCACCGGCATCCAAACGCTTGTAATCCTTGGCTTGTTTGCGGTGGTCTGCGTGTTGCTGGCCGTGGTCCCGAGCCGCTCCAAGCGCGTCGGCAGCCGCTTCTTTGCGTTTGTCGAGGAACGCGCCGATACCACGTCGCAGACCTTCGTGCGCCTGACGGTGCTCATCCTGGTCACGCTCGTGGCGTTCTCGGCTGTCTTTGATCTCGACATCGTGTTGGGTTCTTTTGCCGCCGGCTTTGTCCTGCGCTATATCATCCCCGAGGGCAACCATACGCTCGAGACCAAGCTCGACGGCCTGGCCTACGGCTTTTTGATTCCGGTGTTCTTTACCGTATCGGGCGCAAAGATCGATCTGACGGCCGTGGCGTCGCGCCCGGGCTTGCTCGCGGGTTTTATCGTGGCGTTGCTGATTATTCGTGCCGTGCCCATTCTCATCTCTATGGGCATTTGTCCCGCGACGCGCGATGTGTCGGCGTATGGCCGCATTACCGTGGCCCTGTACTGCACCACGGCCCTGCCGATCATCGTTGCCGTGACAAGCGTTGCCGTCAACGCGGGTGCGCTGTCGCAAGATATTGCGTCGGTCATGGTTGCCGCTGGTGCCATCACGGTGTTCTTGATGCCATTGCTCGCGCAGCTCTTCTACCGCGTGGTCGACGCCGCGCCGGTTGCCGCCGTGGCAGAAGTTGCCGAGCATCCATCCGATGCGCTCGACATCCTGCGTGCTCATCACGATTTGGCAAGCCTGCTCGCACGCGAGCACGAGTTGCTGACATCGCATGGCCATGGTCGCGTATTTGAGGGCCTGCCTACGCTCGATACGATTGCCGAGCGTCTTTCCGCTGAGGCGGCGAGCGGCCATATCGATGCCCGTATTGTGGACGCGGCACATCTTCTTGCCGATAAGACCTATGGAGACGAGGTCGACCCGTCCGAGCTGACTCCGCGCGAGCGTCGCCGCCTGGAGCGCGCTAAGCTCGCCGTGCGCGAATACCGCCGCCGCATGCTGGAGCTCTATGCGCGCGATGAAGCCCAGGACGACGACGGCAGGTAGCCGACACCGCCGCGGAAAATGAATCCCGGAATTGGCGTCCAGAGTGGGATGCACTTTCCGCGAGAGGCCCGTTGTGGAAAGTGCGTCCCAGAATCGGCGTCCAAAATGGGATGCAGTTTCCTCATGAGGGCTCTGGGGGGAAACGGCATCCCGTTCTGAGCTGAAATGCCGGGACGCAGTTTCCCTTACAAAACAGAAGAAGGCGCGCTGCCTGCGGTTGATGCAGGCAGCGCGCCTTTTGCGTTGAGCTTCGTTGAGGTTCGAAGTAGTGGACTAGTTCGCCATGACGCCTTCGGTCCAAGCCTCAACGTCCTCGATGCGCAGGACGTTGGCGACCTCGGCCACGCAGTCGACGCCGGCAAGCTCGGCGGCGGCAGCCTGGACGTCCTTCTCGAGCGCGCGGTGCGTCAGGAAGATGACCGAGCAGGCATCGCTGACGCCCGACTTGCCGTCCTCGACCTGGTTGATGAGCGAGATCGAGATGTTGTGCTTGGCAAAGATGTCGACCGTCTCGGACAGGGCGCCCACGCGGTCGGCGACCTTCAGGCGCACATAGTACTTGGTCTGGAGCTCGTCCATGGGCTTAAAGGCGAGATTGTGACCATAGGGCTCAATCTCGGGCAGCGGAGCCACGCCGCGGCTGATCTGCTCGGAGAGCGACAGGATATCGCCCACGACGGCGCTCGCGGTGGGGAAGGAGCCTGCGCCGGCACCATAGAACATGGTTTCGCCCACGGCGTCACCCACCACGTAGACGGCGTTCATGGCGCCGTTGACCTTGGCGAGCATATGGTCTGCCGGGATGAGCGTGGGATGCACGCGGACGTCGACGCCGGCGTCGGTGTTGCGTGCGATGCCCAGCAGCTTGATGGTGTAGCCGAGCTCGCGGGCCTGGGCGATGTCCTCGGCGCCGATGGTACGGATACCCTGTTGGTAGACATCGTCGGTGGTCACGCGGGTGCCAAAGCCGATGGAAGCGAGGATTGCCGTCTTGCTGGCGGCATCGAAGCCGTCGACGTCGGCGGACGGGTCGGCCTCGGCATAGCCCTTTGCCTGGGCGTCGGCGAGCACGTCAGCGTAATCGGCGCCCTCGGCGTCCATGCGCGACAGGATGTAGTTGGTGGTGCCGTTGAGAATGCCAGCGATGGTCAGGATCTTGTTGCCCACCAGGTCGTGCTCGAGCGTGCTGACAATGGGGATGCCACCGCCGCAGCTGGCCTCGCACTTAATCTGCACGCCGCACGCGCGCGCCTTCTCGGCGAGCGTCTCGACATGACGGCCCAGCAGGGCCTTGTTGGCAGAGACGACGTGCTTGCCGTTCTCGAAGGCGGTGGTGAAGATTTCGGTCGCGGGGTGCTCGCCGCCGATGAGCTCGACGACGATATCGACGGCGGGGTCGGTGACGACGTCGTGCCAGTCGCTCGTAAAGGCCTCGCGCTCAATACCGGCAGCTTCGGCCTGCTCCCAGGCAAGCGCGCAGGCGCGGGTCAGCTTAAGGTCGATGCCGTAGGCGGCCAGGTACTCATCGTGGTGGCTCTTGATCAGACGGGCCACGCCGCCGCCGACGGTTCCAAGACCGATCAGACCGACGTTCACGGTGCGCAGGGGTTCGCTCATAGATAGCTCCTTCGTGCATCTTATGGATGGATTAACCGCTTAAAGGTTGAGTGCATTCTAGCGTGAACCGAGGGCGCGTGCTCGCCAGGCAACAGGAGTCGCACAAAACGGCACCCCCGAAACGCTGCGGAAACATTGGAAACATGCTCGCTACAAACGGAACTCCGTAACAAACTGTCAACGTTTGCACCATAAGGTTTGCCCTGTACCGCAAGACGGCCGCACCGCGGCCAGCGAAAAGGGGGACACCATGTTCAACATCAACAGCACGCTCAGCCGTAGGAACTTTCTCGCCGGCGCCGCGGCGCTCGGCAGCACCGTCGCGCTCGCTGGTTGCTCGTCGGGTGGCTCGGACGGCGGCTCCACCGATGACGGCAAGACCTTCAAGATCGGTGTCATCGGCCCTCTGACTGGCGCCGCGGCAACCTATGGCGTTTCGGCCGAGAAGGGTGCCAAGCTCGCCGCCAAGGATTTCTCGACCAAGGACCTCAAGCTTTCGCTTAAGTCCGAGGACGATGTCGCCGACGGCGAGAAGGCCATCAACGCCTTCAATACCCTGTGCGACTGGGGCATGCAGGCTCTCGTCGGCCCCGTCACGACTGGTGCCGCCGTCGCTGTCTCGGGCGAGATTGCCGACGACATGCTCATGGTCACGCCCTCGGCCTCGTCTCTCGATGTCACCAAGGATAAGACCACGGTCTTTCAGGTTTGCTTCACCGATCCCACCATGGGCGCCAGCGCCGCGAAGTTCTTGGCCGAGAAGTACGCGGACGCCAAGATCGCCTTGTTTTACAACTCCGGCGATACGTACAGCTCGGGTGTTGCCGATGCCTTTGCCGAGCAGGCCAAGGAGTCCAAACTTGATATCGTCGATACCGAGACCTTTAAGGACGATTCTTCCACGAGCTTTACCAACCAGCTCACCAAGGCCAAGGAGGCCGGCGCCACGCTCATCTTTGCGCCGATCTACTACACGCCGGCGTCCGTTTTGCTCAAGAACGCCAAGGACATGGGCTACGACATGACGCTCATGGGTACCGACGGCATGGACGGCCTGCTCTCTGTGGAGGGCTTCGATACCTCTCTTGCCGAGGGCGTACTGCTCATGACCCCGTTTTCGGCTGACGATGAGAAGAATGCCGACTTCGTCAAGGCCTATAAGGATGCCTACGACGAGACGCCCAACCAGTTTGCCGCCGACGCCTACGATTGCGTCCACGCAATCGTCGAGGCTATCGATAAAGCGGGCATCGACCTTACGGCCGACGGCGCCGACATTGCCGGCGACCTTGCCAAGGCCATGCGCAAGATCAAGATCGACGGCCTGACCGGCGAGCTAACGTGGAATGACGAAGGTCAGGTCGAAAAGCCTGCTACGGCCTATGTGATTCAGGACGGTAAGTACATCGCCGCCTAAGTGCATATACATCGAGACCGGCGGGCCGTTTTATTCAGGGCAAGGACGCCTGTAACAGAACGGAAACATTACTTTCACACAATAAAGTGGCTAAACTGCATAAACCGACAGGAATACGCAGATTTATGGATAAATGGACAAAACAAAAGAAAAGTTGAAATAATCGCCACTTTTCTCAACTAAAGCGTCTACTATTTTGCGAACGCCGAACACGGCGAAGGATGGCCTGTCGGGTAACCGAAACCCGACGAGATTTGAGAGGAGAGCCGCATGTCGAGCCTCACCGGTAAGTCATTGAACCCTGTTATGAATCGCAGGAGCGTTATCGCGAGCGCAGCAGGTCTGGGGGCGATGTCCATTCTAGCTGGCTGCTCCTCCAACGGCGGCGACAGCGGTTCCGCGTCGGGCGACGCTTCGTTTAAGATCGGCACCATCGGCCCGCTGACCGGTGCCAACGCGTCCTACGGCAAGTCCGTTACACAGGCTGTCGAGCTTGGCTGCAAGGATTTCTCGACCAAGGAGCTGCCGCTTGTCAGCAAGGCCGAGGACGACCAGGCTGACGGCGAGAAGGCCGTCAACGCCTTCAACACCCTGCTCGACTGGGGCATGCAGGCCCTTGTCGGTCCGACCACCACGGGTGCGTCGGTCGCCGTTGCTGCTGAGTGCGGTAACGACCCCGAGACGTTCATGATTACCCCGTCCGCGTCCTCCGAGGACGTTACCAAGGGCAAGGATTGCGTCTTCCAGGTTTGCTTTACCGACCCCAACCAAGGTGTCAACGCTGCCAAGTTCCTGGCGCAGAAGTATGCGAACGAGAAGTTCGTGCTGTTCTATAACTCCGGCGACGCCTATTCTTCGGGCATCGCAGATTCCTTTAAGGCCCAGGCCGCTAAGTCTAAGCTTGAGATTGTCGACGAGGAGACCTTTAAGGACGACTCCGCCACGAGCTTTACCAACCAGCTGACCAAGGCCAAGCAGGCAGGCGCCACCATGATCTTTGCGCCGATCTACTACACGCCGGCGTCCGTCCTGCTCAAGAACGCCAAGGACATGGGCTACGACGTCAAGATGATGGGCTGCGACGGCATGGATGGCATCCAGGGCGTTGAGGGCTTCGACACCTCTCTTGCCGAGGGTCTGCTGCTCATGACCCCGTTTTCCGCCGACGACGAGAAGAACGCCGACTTCGTCAACGCTTACAAAGATAAGTACGGCGATACCCCCGACCAGTTTGCCGCCGACGCCTACGACGGCGTGCATGCTGTGGTCGAGGCTCTCAAGGAGGCCGGCCTGGGTGTCGACGCCGATCCCACCGAGGTTGCCGAGAAGCTTCCCGAGGCTATGCGCAACATTACTGTTGACGGCCTGACTGGCAAGCTCTCCTGGAACGACAAGGGCCAGGTCCAGAAGGAGCCCACGGCGTACGTCATCACCGATGGCAAGTACGTACAGGCCTAATTGGCCGCCTTACATAGAGCGGTTTTGATCCCAAGCAGGGGAGGTTTTGGCCTTCCCTGCTTGCTTGGTATCTAGGGACAGTGTAACGTCCCTGTTTCATACATTAACTGGAAACCTATTCGAAAGGGGGATGTGGAACATGACGGTCTTTATCCAATACCTGGTCAACGGCCTGTCCATGGGCAGCGTCTACGCCATCATCGCGTTGGGCTACACCATGGTCTACGGTATCGCCAAGATGCTGAACTTCGCTCACGGCGATGTCATCATGGTCGGTGCCTATGTCTCGTTCTGTGCCACGTCGTATCTCGGCCTTCCGGGCTGGGCATCTGTAATTCTTTCTTGTGTGGTCTGTACCGTTCTCGGTGTTCTCATCGAGGGTCTGGCATACAAGCCGCTGCGCCAAGCAGGCCCGCTGGCCGTTCTGATCACGGCCATCGGCGTGTCTTACTTCCTGCAGAACGCCGCGCAGCTTCTGTGGGGCGCCACGCCCAAGAACTTCACTTCGCTCGTCACCTTCCAGGTGCCGGAGTTCTTGGCCAAGTTCAACGTGAGCGCCGTCTCGCTCGTCACCATCGTCGCCTGCCTGGTTATCATGGCCGGCCTGATGTTCTTTACAGGTAAGACCAAGATGGGCAAGGCCATGCGCGCCGTGTCCGAGGACAAGGCTGCCGCTCAGCTCATGGGCATCAACGTCAACCGCACCATTTCGATGACGTTTGCCATCGGCTCTGCCCTTGCCGCCATCGCCGGCGTGCTGCTGTGCTCCTACTCGCCGGTGCTGCAGCCCACGACGGGTGCTATGCCTGGTATCAAGGCCTTCGACGCCGCTGTCTTCGGTGGCATCGGCTCCATCCCCGGCGCTTTTGTCGGTGGCATTCTCATCGGCATCATCGAGGCGATGGCGCAGGCTTACATTTCCACGAGCCTTGCCAACTCCATCGTCTTTGGTGTTTTGATCATCGTCCTGCTCGTCAAGCCTGCCGGCCTCTTGGGCAAGTACGTCCCCGAGAAGGTGTAGGTGAGCGTTATGAAGTTTCTTAAAGACAAGCAGACGCGTCACGACTTTGTTACGTACGCCATGTGCGTTGTGGCGTTCGCCATCGTGTTCTTTATGCAGTCCAACCACATGATCCCGCGCATGATTGCTGGTCAGTTGGTTCCTATTACGGTCTACATCGTCATGGCCATTTCCCTCAACCTTGTCGTCGGCATCGCGGGCGACCTGTCGCTGGGCCATGCGGGCTTTATGAGTGTCGGCGCCTACACGGGCATCGTCACCGCCGTCGCGCTGGAGAGCGCCGTTCCCTCCGATCCGGTGCGCCTTATCATCAGCATCGTGGTCGGCGCTATCGCCGCTGCCATCTTGGGCTTCTTGATTGGTATCCCGGTCCTGCGCCTGAGCGGCGATTACCTGGCTATCGTGACGCTGGCCTTTGGCGAGATCATCAAAGAGATCGTCACCTGCCTCATTGTGGGCGTCGACTCCCGCGGCCTGCACGTGATCTTTAACATCACGGGCAACTCTACGATCGACGACCTGCACCTGCTCGAGGACGGCACCGCCATCATCAAGGGCGCCCAGGGCGCCTCGGGCGTGTCGACGTACTCGACCTTCCTCGCCGGTGCCATCCTGGTCATGGTCGCACTCGTGATCGTACTCAACCTGGTTCGCAGCCGTACCGGCCGTGCCATTATGGCCGTGCGCGATAACAAGATTGCAGCCGAGTCCGTAGGCATCTCCGTCACCGAGTACCGCATGATCGCCTTCGTGGTTTCCGCTGCCCTCGCCGGTGCTGCCGGAGCCCTCTTCGGCGGTAACTTCTCGCAGCTCTCCGCCACCAAGTTCGACTTCAACACGTCCATTCTCATCCTGGTGTTCGTGGTCCTGGGCGGTCTGGGCAATATGCGCGGCTCCGTCATCGCGGCGGCATTGCTCACGGTGCTTCCCGAGCTGCTCCGTCAGTTCTCGGACTACCGCATGCTCATCTACGCCATCGTGCTGATCTTGGTCATGATCTTTACCAACAACCCGCAGCTCAAGGCGTTCTTCGGTCGCGTCAAGGACCGCTTTGCTTCCAAGAAGGAGGTGGCAGCCGATGCCCAGTAAATTTGAGTTCAAGAAGGGCAAGATGGTCCCGTATCCTTCTGGCGCCATCGTTCCCGATCGTGACCTGGGCGAGCGCCCTGCACTCGAGTGCATCCACCTGGGCATTGAGTTCGGTGGCCTTAAGGCAGTCGACGACTTTAGCCTGACTATCGGCAAGACCGAGATCGCCGGTCTCATCGGCCCCAACGGCGCCGGCAAGACCACGGTCTTCAACCTGCTCACCAAGGTGTACCAGCCCACGCATGGCACCATCCTGCTCGACGGCGAGGACACTTCGGGCAAGTCGGTCTACCAGGTCAACCGCATGGGTATTGCCCGTACCTTCCAGAACATTCGCCTATTCAACACCATGACGGTGGAGGATAACGTCAAGGTCGGCCTGCATAACCAGGAGCGTTACTCCGGCTTTGAGGGCGTGCTGCGCCTGCCGACGTATTGGAAGCACGAGAAGGCTGCTCACGAGCGCGCCATGGAGCTGCTGTCCATCTTTGATATGGAGCATCTGGCAAACGAGCAGGCCGGATCGCTGCCTTACGGCGCTCAGCGTCGTCTGGAGATCGTCCGCGCGCTTGCCACCAACCCCAAGCTACTGCTGCTCGACGAGCCTGCTGCCGGCATGAACCCGTCCGAGACCGCGGAGCTCATGGAGAACATCGTCAAGATTCGCGACACCTTTGGCATTGCCATCATGCTTATCGAGCATGATATGTCGCTCGTTATGAACATCTGCGAGGGCATCTGCGTGCTCAACTTTGGTAAGGTCATCGCCAAGGGCACGGCAGAGGAAATCCAGAACAACGACGCTGTTATTGAGGCATATCTGGGCAAGCAGGATAAGGGGGAGAACTAAATGGCAGAGCCGATGCTTTCCGTCTACAACATCAACGTCTGGTACGGCGCCATCCACGCCATCAAGGATATCTCCTTTAACGTCAACGAGGGCGAGATCGTGGCCCTGATCGGTGCGAACGGTGCCGGCAAGTCCACAACGCTCAAGACTGTCTCGGGCCTGCTGCGCTCCAAGACCGGCTCCATCAAGTTTATGGGCGAGGACATTACCCATACGCCCGCTGATAAGCTGGTTGGTAAGGGCCTGGCTCAGGTTCCCGAGGGTCGTCGCGCCTTTTTGCAGATGACGGTCGAGGAGAACCTGGAGATGGGTGCCTATACGCAGCCCAAGTCCACGGTGGCTCCGGGCCTGGAGCGCGTCTACGAGCAGTTCCCGCGCCTGAAGGAACGTCGTCGCCAGGTCGCCGGCACCCTTTCAGGCGGCGAGCAGCAGATGCTCGTTATGGGGCGCGCCCTTATGAGTAACCCCAAACTGCTTATGCTCGACGAACCTTCCATGGGTCTGGCACCGATTCTGATCGAACAGATCTTCCAGATTGTCGAGGACCTGCACAAGGCCGGCACCACGGTGCTTCTGGTCGAGCAAAACGCGCAGATGGCGCTTTCCATCGCCACACGCGGTTACGTGCTCGAGACCGGCAAGATCACCATGACCGGCACCGGCCAAGAGCTACTGCACGACGACAACGTCCGCAAAGCATATCTTGGTGGTTAATTCATTCAACGAAGGGGCACTGACTATCCCGGTCAGCGCCCCTTTTTTGGTGCAAGGGGGTCAGGTTACTTTGCACCATAAACAGTCCCTATTCCACTGCAACTTCATGGAGATGTGTGACAATGCCCGTCGGAAAACATCTGCTGTCTTTGGGGGTCTATCTATGCTGTACGAGTTTTGTGCCGAGAACTTTGAGCGGGTGCCGGCGGCCATCGAGGCCGGTGCGGGGCGCATCGAGCTGTGCGATAACCTTGCCGTCGGTGGTACCACGCCCTCGGCCGGCGTTATCAGCGCTACGACCAACTATGCCCACGAACACGATGCACGGGTGATGTGCATGATCCGTCCGCGTGGCGGCGACTTTCACTACAACCAGGATGAGCTGCGCATGATGGAGATGGACTTGGGCCTTGCCGTGAGTGCGGGCGTTGACGGCTTGGTCTTTGGCTGCTGCAAACCCTGCGCTGGCGGATGGGCGCTCGACGAGCTTACGCTTGGCGCCCTCGTGATGGCTGCGGGCTGCGCGACCGAGGAATGTAAGCGTGAGCCCATCGACATCATCTTCCACATGGCATTTGACCAGCTCTCGCCCGAGGCTCAGCTCGATGCGATTGATACACTTGCCGACTGCGGCGTTACGCGCATCCTCACGCATGGCGGCGCTGCCGGTACGTCGATCGAGGACAACTTCGAAAACCTGGCCCGCTTAATCGAGTATGCGGGCGACCGCTTGACCATCCTTCCCGGCGGCGGCATTTCCACGGTCAACCGCGATACCGTGGCGGCGGCACTGGGCGTCTCCGAGCTCCATGGCACCAAGATTGTGCCGCTGGAGGTGTAGCCCGTGGCACTTGTATTCGATGTCCAGCAGGCGAGCGGTAAGCCCGACGATAATCGTCGCCCTGGCACCGCGTGCCCCTTTTGCGACACGGAGGGGCTTGCCAACATCATCCAGCGCGATGGTGACTGCATCTGGCTCGAGAATAAGTTCAAGACATTGCGGGCCACACGTCAGACCGTATTGATCGAGTCTGCCAATCACGACGCCGACCTGGTGACCTATGAACCGGATGAGCTGCATCATGTGATGCGGTTTGCCCTGGGCTGTTGGCAGCAGATGATCGATTCCCAACAGTACTGCAGTGTGCTCATGTACAAGAACAAAGGCCCGCTTTCGGGCGGCAGCCTCGTCCATCCACACATGCAGATTGTGGGCTTGGAACAGGAGGACGGCTATGCGGCGCTGGCCTCAGCCAACTTTGAAGGCATCAGTGTCTGGCAACAGGGGAGAATCTCGGTCGACATCTCAACCGAACCGATCATGGGGTTCTTTGAGATCAACGTTTCAGCCCCGCAGGGAATCGCTGCCAGCGATGACACGAGAGACCAAGCCGAGGCGGATCTCTTCGCCGATGCGATCCAGGTAGCTCTGCGCTATATCCTGAACGAGCACCACGGTGGTCGCGCAGAGTCGTACAACCTGTTCTTCTATCACCTGGGCGGTCGGACCATTGCCAAGGCGCTGCCACGTTGGGTGGTTTCGCCCTACTTTGTCGGCTATCGTTTGGCCCAGGTCAATGCTGAGACAACGCTCGATATCGATGCTGAGCGCCTGCGTGCGCATCTGGAAACGCTCGTATAGCAAGACTAACACCCGCGTAATGCGGACAGTCTAGCGTGCCATGGCGTCGCGGCCGGCTTCGACGCGCTTGCGCTGGGCGGCGCGCTCCTCGCCGGTCAGACGCTCAAAGAGATGCCCGATAAGCGAGGCGAGTACCTGCTGAAACAGCGTTCCGCACATGACGGGAAACACGACTTCGCCCGGAAAGTACTGCGTGGCGATGACGGCGCCCGAAGAGATGTTACGCATGCCGCAGGTAAAGCACATGGTGGTCGTCTCGCTATATGGCAGATGCAGCGTATGGGCGACCAGAAAACCGACGACAAAGCCACTGATGGCGAAGACCAAAATAAAGAGGGCGACTTCCAAGCGCACCGCGTTCATGTGCAGCACGTACTCGCTCATGGCGGTGGAGTTGGAGGCGATAACGCCCATCATCATGAATTTGCAGGCGGGCGAGAGCACGGGGGAGAGTTTTTCGTGCCCCCATCCGCGCGTGAGCTCGTTGATCACGATGCCGAGCACGGCGGGGATGGCGATCATAAAGGCCATGTCTTGCATCATGCTCGGCACATCGATCGAGACGGTGGCGCCCAGCAGGAGCTTGAGCGTAAGCGGAATCGTCACAGGGGAGATGACCGAGGACGTCAGGATGATGGTGAGCGCGAGCGGGCCGTTGCCGCCGAACATGCTGATCCACATAAAAGCGGTGACTGCCACGGGCACACTGTATTCGAGCACGATGCCGCAGACAAGGTTGGGGTTGGAACCAAAGAACAACGATCCCATGGCATAGGCCGCGATGGGAATAAGCGCCGCCGAGACAAATAACGCCAAAATCAGATGCAGGGGACGGTGGAACACCTCAGCCACCTGGTGGAAGGTGTTGCTGAGCGCGCCTTGGAACGTCATAAAGGCAAACAGGGTGGGAACGATGGGCTTGAGAACGCCGATCTGCTGAGGAAAGAGCACGCCGAGCGCCACGCAAATCGGAACGATGACCTGCATATGTCCTGCGAGAAATTTGCCCAGTCCAACCCATTGCTTCATATGCTCTTGTGACTCCCTTTGCTCGTGAATCCGTTTTGAATGGATATGCTAGACGCTCGCATGCGTCCGTGTGGCTGAAACGCTCGATTATTTCGAGGCTATTACCGCCCTCGTTTATCGAAACCACGGCGTGCTGGATGTTGTGCGTCCGCGCTGCACGGTATAATAAATCCGTTCAACAGATCTGCCTGCCGAAGCGGGCATGCACAGAGGACTCATCGCTATGAACCGTGAGAGGTATCGCGGCGACCTGCCCCTATCGGGGGTGGGCGCCTATGTCATCGCTTAAGACGACGCATCGCTGGGCGGTCGCTCAGCAAAACCCCGAGCTCGAAAAGGAGCTTTCGGCTGGCCTGGGCATACCCGGGCTGGTGGCGCGCATTATGGTTGCGCACGGCATTACATCCATCGAGGAAGGCCAGCTGTTTTTGACGCCTTCGCTCGATCGCGACTGGGCGGACCCACTCGTTATTCCGGGCATGGTGGTCGTCGCCGACCGCGTTGAGCGTGCTATTCGCAGCCACGAGCGTATCGCCGTCTTTGGCGATTTTGACGTCGACGGCATTACGTCGACTTGTCTGTTGACCGAGGCGCTACGTTCGTTTGGCGCCAACGTCACGCCGTTTATTCCGCACCGCTTTGACGAGGGCTACGGCCTGTCGCGTGCGGCGCTCGACCGCGTCAACGAGCTCGCTCAACCCAACCTGATTGTGACCGTCGATAACGGCATTGCCGCCAAGGAAGAGGTTTCCTATCTGGAGAGCCTGGGGATCGATTTGGTGGTCACGGACCATCACGAGCCCTCCGACCAGGTGCCGCAGGGTGTGCCCCTGACCGACCCCAAGCTCGAGGACGAGGGCCCCTCGCGTGAGCTTGCCGGTGCTGGTGTGGCGCTCAAGCTGGTGCAAGTCCTGGGTGAGCGCCTGGGCAAGCCGTCGTATTGGCGTTCGCTAATCGAGGTCGCGGCGCTGGGCGCCGTGTCCGACATGATGCCGCTCACGCCCGAGAACCGCGCGCTGGTTGCCGAGGGCATCCAGCAGATGCGCGTAACCGCTCGCCCGGGCTATATCGCGCTTGCCGCGCTCGCCAAGGCGGACCTTTCGAGCATTACGGCGGATGGCCTGTCATTCTCGCTCATTCCCCGCTTAAACGCTGCCGGTCGCATGGCTGATCCCAAGCTGGCGCTCGACCTGCTGCTTGCCCGCGATCCCATCGAAGCAAGCGCACTGGCGGCTGAGCTCGAGGAAATCAACCGCCAGCGCCGTGAGATCGAGGCGGAGCTCACGCGCGATGCCATGGCAAAGGTCGAGGAGACCTATGACGGCGGACGCGCGATCGTCGTGGGCGGCGAAGGCTGGCACGAGGGCGTCAAGGGCATCGTGGCAAGCCGTCTGACCAACCGCTACCACGTGCCGGCTCTGCTGTTCTCGATCGAGGACGGTATCGCGCGCGGCTCTGGTCGCTCGGTGGGCAAAGTTAACCTGTTTGACGCCATCGAGCGCTGTTCCGACCTGATGATTCGTCGCGGCGGACATGCCGGTGCGGTGGGTGTGACCATCGAGGCATCCAAGCTCGACGAGTTCCGCCGTCGCCTTTCCGCCGTGTTGTCCGAGCTTCCCGCCGAGGACTTTGAGGACACCGACGAGGTTGCCGCCACGGTCGACCTTTCCGAGCTGAATATCGAGACTATAGAGCAGATTTCCCGCCTTGAGCCGTTTGGCCAGGGTAATAAGGTGCCGCTGCTGGCTGCCGAGGGCGTGACGATGTGTGATCGCGCCGTGGTGGGTAAAACCGGCGAGCACATGCGCTTTGTGGCGACCGATGGCGCCGCGAGTGTGCCGGCCATTATGTTCCGCGTGCCGCAAATCGATAAGCTCATCAACTGCGATAGCGCTGTCGACTTGGTGTTCGAGGCCGTTGCCGAGCATTGGCAGGGTCGTGTGAAGCCCAAGCTCATGGTCAAGGATGTTCTGGTCCGCGATACCACGCTGCCCAGCGTCGACGATCCGGCATGCGAGCTTCGTCGTGGCGTGCAGCCGGCGGATTCCGGCCTGCGCTTGGAGTCGCGCAAGCGCGAGACGCTCGCCCAGCTTTCCTATACCGAGCTCACGCGCTCGCTTATCCATAGCTTTATCGGATCGAACCAGCCGCACCGCGCGCAGGTTGAGGCGCTCGACGCCTTGGCCGATCACCAGAGTGTCTTGACGGTTATGGGAACGGGCCGCGGCAAGTCGCTCATCTTCCATGTGCATGCCGCGCGTGAGGCGGTGCTTCGCGGACGTGCGAGCATCTTTGTCTATCCGCTGCGTGCACTTGTTGCCGACCAGGCCTATCACCTCTCGTCGACGATGGCATCGCTTGGCATTGGCGTTGGCGTGCTGACCGGCGAGACCGTGGAGGCCGCACGCGATGACGTGTTCGCCGGCCTAGCTTCGGGCCGCACCGGTATCGTGCTCACGACGCCCGAGTTCCTATCTATCCACCGTGACCGCTTCGCGCGTTCGGGCCGCATCGGCTTTGTCGTTATCGATGAGGCGCATCATGCCGGTCTTGCCAAGGGCGGCGACCGGAGCGCATACCTCGACATGCCCGATATCCTCAAGGCCCTGGGCGATCCGGTCGTTATGGCGGCGACGGCCACCGCGACGGCTCCGGTCGTGGCGGAGCTTGCCCGCGTGCTGCCGATTACCCGTACGGTGGTCGACGAGACCGTGCGCGAGAACTTGCAGCTCGAGGACGACCGCGATCTTGCGAGCCGCGAAAACCGCCTGGTGTCCATCGTCGCGACGGGGGAGAAGACCGTCATCTACGTCAACTCGCGTGATCAGTCCGTGGCGCTTGCCAAGACGCTACGCAAACGCGTTCCCGACTGCGCGTCGCATATCGCCTTTTACAACGCGGGCCTTACGCGCACCGACCGCCATCGCGTAGAGGAGGCGTTTCGAGACGGCAGCCTCAGCTGCATTGTCTCGACATCTGCCTTTGGCGAGGGCGTCAACCTTCCCGATATTCGTCATGTCGTGCTCTATCACATGCCGTTTGGCGGCATTGAGTTTAACCAGATGAGTGGCCGCGCCGGTCGCGATGGCCAGCCCGCCGTGATCCATCTGCTCTATTCGTCGCGCGATGCCCGCATTAACGAGCGCCTACTCGACTGCTATGCGCCTGAGCGCGACGAGCTCGTCACGCTCTATCGTGCGTTGCAGACCATGTGGCGCTCCAACCGCGGCAAGACCGGGGACGATTCCTTTAGCGCGAGCGATATCGACATCGCGCAGATGTGCCTTGCCATCGATGCGCGCACGCCGGTCGACGAGCGCTCGGTGGAAAGTGGCCTGGGAATCTTCGAAGAGCTTGGTTTCTGTCGCGTTTCGGGGTTTGACGACACTCGTCGCATCGCGATGGCCGAAAATCCCGGCCGCGTGCAATTGAGCAGGTCGATTCGCTATTTGGAGGGCTTGCGCTCGCGCATGGAGTTCTCGGCTTTTCGGAGCTGGGCACTCGATTCGTGCGCTTCTGATATGCTAGCCAAAGTTAACCGCCCGATCGTTCCGCGGGCCTAGGGGAAGGGGACCTCGATGGATGCCGCAGCCCGTACCGCCCATGATTCCACCCTCCAGCCTTTTTCGGAGATGGAGCACTATAAGCATGCCGATGAGCTGCCGCCCGAGATTATGGCGGACAGCTACGACAAGCTGGAGCGCCTGTGCCTCAAATATATGAATGAGGACGACTTCTCCAAGGTGGAGCAGGCCTACTGCTTTGCCGCCGAGAAGCACTGCAACCAAAAGCGCCGTTCGGGCGAGATGTACATTAACCATCCCGTCGAGGTTGCCATCATTTTGGCCGATCTCAAAATGGACTGCGATGTGGTGTGCGCCGCGCTGCTGCACGATACCGTCGAGGATACCGAGACCTCGCTTGCCGATGTTTCCGGCCTGTTTGGCGATACGGTGGCCGAACTCGTCGATGGCGTGACCAAGCTCACCAACATCGAAGTCGACAGCATGGACGAGAAGCAGGCCCTCACGCTGCGCAAGATGTTCCTCGCCATGTCCAAGGACATCCGCGTCATCATCGTTAAGCTTGCCGACCGTCTGCACAACATGCGCACCCTTGCAGCCCTGCGTGAGGACCGTCGCCTGTTTAAGGCTCGCGAGACCATGGATGTGTATGCGCCCCTGGCCGACCGTCTGGGCATGAGCTCCATTAAATGGGAGCTCGAGGACCTGTCCTTCTTCTACCTTGAGCCCGACGCCTACCAGCGCATCGCGCGCATGGTGGCGGAGTCGCGTGAGGTCCGTGAGCGTTATCTGGCCGAGACCATCAAGACGCTCACCGACGAGCTCAACCGCATTGGCCTGGAGGGCTTCCAGATCAACGGCCGCTCCAAGCACTATTGGTCCATCTACCAAAAGATGAAGCGCAAGGGCAAGGAATTCTCCGAGATCTACGATTTGGTGGCGCTGCGCGTTATTACCCATTCGGTGCGCGATTGCTACTCCACGCTCGGCGCAGTGCATACGCTGTGGCACCCCATGCCCGGTCGCTTTAAAGACTATATCGCCATGCCCAAGGTCAATAACTACCAGTCGCTCCATACGACGGTTATCGGCCCCACGGCCCGCCCGCTCGAGATTCAGATTCGAACCTATGAGATGCATGAGCAGGCCGAGTACGGCATTGCCGCCCACTGGCTATATAAGAAGTCGGGCGGATCGTCTGCTTCCAAGACCAATGACGCTCAACGTTTGGACGACCAGATCAACTGGCTCAAGCATTCGCTCGATTGGGCTGCGTCTGATGAGATCACCGACGCCAAGGAATACCTGCATTCGCTGAAGGTCGACCTCTTCGATCAGGAGATCTTCGTCTTTACGCCCAAGGGCGAGGTCATGGCGCTTCGTGCCGGCTCCACGCCGCTCGACTTTGCCTATGCCGTTCACACCGAGGTGGGAAACCACTGCGTCGGCGCTAAGATCAACGGTGCTGTGGCCCCGCTCACGCACGAGATCAAGACGGGCGACCGCGTTGAAATCCTGACTAACAAGAGTTCCAAACCGTCGCGTGATTGGCTCAAGATCGTCAAGACGCCTTCGGCCAAGTCCAAGATCCGTCGCTACTTTGCCGCCGCGACTAAGGACGACGACGCTGCCGCCGGCCGCGATATGCTGGCCAAGGACCTGCGCAAGCGCGGGTATGGCATCTCCACGCCGCGCTCCACGCGTGCGCTCAACGCCGTGGCGGAGCAGTTTAACTTCAAGCAGCTCGAGGACCTGTTTGCCGCCGTCGGCGCCGGCAAGGTTGCCCCGCGCGCTGTGGGTAATAAGGTCGAGCAAATCTTGGACCCCAAGCCCGAGGAACAGCTCACCAAGGCCGAGGCTATCGCCGAGGTCGTGAAACAGCCGGCCCGCGGCTCCAACCGCAAGCCGCAAAAGCGTGGCAAGAGCGCAAGTAACGGCATTATCGTTAAGGGCGAGAGCAACAGTGGCCTGCTGGTCCGTCTGGCTCATTGCTGCAACCCCGTGACGGGCGACGATATCGTCGGCTTCATCACGCGTGGCCGAGGTGTCTCGGTGCATCGCGCCAACTGCCCCAACGTCAAGGGCCTCATGGAGCACCCCGAGCGCATGATTGACGTAGAGTGGGATGGTGCTGCCGACACTCTCTTCCAGGTCGAGATCGTGGTCGAGTGCCTGGACCGCATGGGCCTGCTCAAGGACGTCACCATTGCCATTGGCGATGCAGGCGGCAATATCCTTTCCGCCGCCACCTCGACCAACCGCGAGGGTATTGCGACCCTGCGCTTTATGGTCGAGATTTCGGATGCGAGCGGCCTGGATCCGCTGCTGGCTTCCATCAGCAGTGTCGATTCGGTCTACGACGCTCGCCGTCTTATGCCCGGCGAAGGCGGAGCTCAGCTCAAGCGCCGTGTGTAGGTGCGAGAGCCTCTCAGCATCATAGATATTGGTTACGTTCGAGGCATCGTTTGGTGCCTCGAACGTATTTTAGAAGGAGGGCATGCGCATGGACGATATGACTTTGGACCTGACACCCCGAGGTGCGGCTTCGATTGAGGCACTCGTTAACGGCCCGATTCAGACCAACAGTTACGCCGTGATTTCGAATGACGAGTGCTTAATCGTCGATCCGGCATGGGAGGGCGAGCGTCTTGTGGAGCATATCCGCACCGCGCATCCCGAGGTGCGCGTACTCGGCTCTGTCTGCACGCACGGTCATGCCGACCATGTTGGCGGGGTTGCCGGGGTTCGAGCTGTCGTTGGCGACAGTGCACTATATGAGTTGTGCGCTAAGGACGTGACGGTACCTCGCGCAAATATCGAGGAGCAGCGTGTCATGTGGGGTATCGAGACGCCCGATCCGGGTGAGCCGACGCGTTTGCTTGCCGAGGGCGATACAATCGAGGTGGGCGACGTCTGCCTGCAGGTGATCGAGACGCCGGGGCATACGCCGGGCGGCATCGTCCTGTTCGCCGCGACCGAGCAGGGGAACATCGCCTTTGTGGGCGACACGCTTTTCCCGGGCAGCCACGGTCGTACCGATCTTTCCGGCGGTGACGAGGCGGCGATTATGCGCTCGCTCTCCAAACTTGCCAAGACGCTTCCGCCCGATACCGTTTGCTTGACGGGCCATGGCGATTCGACCACGATGGCGCGCGAACTTATGCAGAACCCGTTTATGCAGATGTAGGCTCGAAGCCGTCTTTCGAACCACGAGGACCGCTCAATCGTCAAGCTATTTTCCCCAGTGGGTCGATTCTGTGGGGCAAACGGTCAAAATTTGTCCAATCGGATGGTATTCGTGAACAAACGAACGTTTATGCTCGGGTATGTCGTGGTAAAATCTCAGACGTTATCGGAGCAACCTTACAGGAGGTTTCTTTATGCTCGTCAACGCAGCAGACATGCTCAAGAAGGCCGAGGCCGGCAAGTACGGTCTCGGTGCCTTCAACACCAACAACCTCGAGTGGACCCTGGCTATTCTCCAGGCCGCCGAGGAGGCCAAGTCTCCGCTGATCCTTCAGTGCACCGCTGGTGCCGCTAAGTGGATGGGCGGTTTCAAGGTCTGCGCCGACATGGTCAAGGCTGCCGTCGAGGCCACGGGCGTTACCGTTCCCGTCGCCCTTCACCTCGATCACGGTTCTTACGAGGACTGCTTCAAGTGCATCGAGGCCGGCTTCACGTCCATCATGTATGACGGCTCTCACGAGGAGACCTTCCAGCTTAACCTCGACCGCACCAAGGAGCTCGTTGAGCTTGCCCACTCCAAGGGCATGTCCATCGAGGCCGAGGTCGGCGGCATCGGCGGCACCGAGGACGGCGTGACCTCCAGCGGCGAGCTCGCTGATCCTGCTGAGTGCAAGCAGATTGCTGACCTGGGCGTCGACTTCCTCGCCTGCGGTATCGGCAACATCCACGGCGTGTACCCTGCCGACTGGGCTGGCCTTTCCTTCGAGCGCCTGGGCGAGATCAAGGCTCAGACCGGCGACCTGCCCCTCGTCCTGCACGGTGGCACCGGCATCCCCGAGGATCAGATCAAGAAGGCCATCTCCCTGGGTATCTCCAAGATCAACGTCAACACCGATCTGCAGCTCGTCTTTGCCAAGGGCGTTCGCGAGTACATCGAGGCTGGCAAGGATCAGCAGGGCAAGGGCTTTGACCCCCGCAAGCTCCTCAAGCCTGGTCGCGACAACATCGTTGCCCGCACCAAGGAGCTCATGGAGGAGTTTGGCTCCGTCAACAAGGCGTAAGCGTCGCTAAACTTCCCACCGGAAGCCCCGTCTCCCTACACTGTTTCCTTTGCGCTCACCTGGCTTCGCCAGAAGTCGCGCCAAGGAAACAGTTCCGGGAGACGGGGCTTCCTTCGTTTAACGCCGTAGGGTTACGAGTCTGAATTAAGGTGGCTACTGGCTTCGCCAGAAGTCGCGCGACGGAATCAGCTCCGGGTGAACGGGGCCTCCTTCGTTAACTCGCCACAGGGTTACTGGGCTGAATTCATTTTTTATAGGTACCGTTTATCGGTGTTGAGGGTTCCTTTATTGGGGCTTTCTTTTTATCTCGCTACAATGGACTTCAAGAGTTCTAATGACTTGGAGTTTGGTATGGCTGTTATTAATGTGCTGCCTTCGGATGGGAAGGTTATTGACGAGGGTCCTGTTGGTTGCTCTGTTGATGTTTGCAATGATGACTTCCGTTTTCTAGATGTTGGCTTGCCACCCGAGATTCTGCGTTTAAAGGACGCGGGGTATCTTTCGCAGGCTATTGAGGCTTGCGACCGCCTACTTGCCCAAGATCCCGATCCCTCGCTTGCTGCCTGCGTTCGTGCCGAGCGGTATCGCATGCTTGAGACGCCGCTTCATTTTTCGGTGTCGCGCGATCGAGCTATTGCGATGATTCGCGAGGAGTGGCCTGAGTTTACCGAGGAGCAGTTTGACGATCTGATTGACCGTAAGCGTATTGACTGGCGCTTTATCGATGGCGAGCTGTTCGTTCTCGACAACTTCCTCGATTCGCTTCGCGTATATCCCAAAGAGGTTCCCGGCATGCGTCCCGATCCTACGGACGGAATTGCACTGCGCAACGAGATGCTCAAGGAGATGGAGTCACAAAACGGATTGACTCGCGTTATTACGCTTAAGGCGTCCTTGTTTGTCCCCGGCGCTCTAGAGGGGGAGACCGTTCGCGCTTGGCTTCCCGTAGCCGCCACCTGCCGCCAACAGTCTCAGGTCGAGATTCTCGACATGACGCCGGAGGGTGCTGTTGCTCCCGCGAACGCTTCGGCGCGTACCGCCTCGTGGTCTTCTTCGAGTGAGCGCTCATTCTCGGTGACTTATCGCTATCAAATCAATGCCGCTTATCGCGATATTTATGGGGGTGCGCTTCCGTCGCATCCGTGTATGGACGCGCCGTTGCCCGAAGATATTTCTGAGGACCGTCCGCACATTGCATTCACGCCGTATCTGCAGCAGCTGACGGCCGGTGTTGTTGACGGACTCGAGGATCCGCTCGATCGCGCTCGTGCTATCTATGATTATCTGACGCAACATATCGACTATCGCTATCAGCCGCCGTACTTGCTTTTGGGATCTATTGCCGATGACTGCGCGCATTCGCTCCGCGGCGATTGCGGCGTTATGGCGCTCACGTTTATCACCATGTGCCGTATCGCGGGCGTGCCTGCCCGTTGGCAGAGCGGCCTGTACGTTGCGCCCGATTCGGTGGGGTCGCACGACTGGGCAGAGTTCTATACGCCGAAGACCGGTTGGCTCAACGCCGACGTGTCATTTGGATCTTCTGCTCGCAGGATGGGGGAGGAGTGGCGCCGCCGTCACTACTTTGGCAATCTCGACCCGTGGCGTATGGTGGCCAACAATCGATTCCAGGCAGAGTTTGAGCCCTCTTTCGACGGCATGCGCGAGGACCCTTACGATAACCAGATGGGTGAGGCTTCGGTCGACGGTCGCGGATGCCGTCAGCGCGAGATGCTCCGCACAGTCGAACTCATCGAAATGCTCGAAGTTCCATTTTCGGACTAATCGGTAGAAAGCTGTGATAAACTAACTCACGCATTACGTGCCCGAGTGGCGGAATTGGCAGACGCAGTGGACTCAAAATCCACCGTTGGCAACAACGTGCGAGTTCGAGTCTCGCCTCGGGCACCATACATGCAAGTGAGCGTTCAAGGGGGTTGCGGCCCCTTTTTTCGTGCCGAACTCGCGTGAGCGCGCGAAGCGTTAAGCAAACAGGCCTGCGGCCTGTTTGTAGCGGCGCGTGGCGAGGGCGCCGCGCGTCCGAAGCCCGGGGCTTCGCGAAGCGAAGGCCCTTCGAGTCTCGCCTCGGGCACCATACATGCAAGTGAACGTTCAAGGGGGTTGCGGCCCCCTTTTTCGTGTACGTAATGTGATAACGCGCTGTACGTGTTATTATTCGCAAGGCGTTGTTCCCGCAATGCCCTAAAGAGGAACCCGAGGGTTCCCACCTTTTGGCGCCAATGAGCAGCTGACTGGTCATACAACTTAGATTCCCTTCCTCAAATCGAGGAACTCTATGTGTACGACCTGGTTGCTGAGAAGCGCCGGGTTATTTTTTTATGAATGGAGGTAGGGAAAATAGCTAAGTCTGATGACACCCGCATCAACGACGAGATCACTGCATCTTCGTGCCGTTTGATTGGCGTCGATGGCTCTCAGCTCGGCCTGTTCGCCATCCGCGATGCCCAGCGCGTCGCCGACGATCAGGGTCTCGACCTAGTCGAGATCGCTCCCAACGCGGAGCCGCCGGTCTGCAAGGTCATGGACTACGGTAAGTTCAAGTACCAGCAGGCCATGAAGGCCAAGGCTGCTCGTAAGAACCAGTCCAAGGTCGAGGTCAAGGAAATGAAGTTCCGACCCAAGATCGACGTTGGCGACTACGAGACCAAGAAGGGCCACGTTCTGCGTTTCCTCAAGAAGGGCGCACGCGTTAAGATCACCATCATGTTCCGCGGCCGTGAGATGGCTCACCCGGAGCAGGGCCTTAACGTTCTCGAGCGTCTCGCCGAGGATCTCAAGCCTTACGCTACGGTCGAGTCCAAGCCTAAGATGGAAGGCCGTAACATGCTTATGCTGCTCGCCCCGATTAAGGGCGCCTTCGATGAGGATAAAGCGGCAAGCGATACCAAGTAACTAGTGTTCTGTAACCGATTAAGGAGTATTTCATGCCTAAGATGAAGTCCCACAGCGGCACCAAGAAGCGTTTCCGCAAGACTGGTACCGGCAAGCTTATGCGCGCCAAGGCTTTCAAGAGCCACATCCTGAGCAAGAAGTCCACCAAGCGTAAGCGTGGCTTCCGTCAGGAGACCGAGATCGCCGCTGCCGACCGCAAGGTCATCAAGTCGCGTCTCGCCTAAGTTCGCGTTCCCGTTTTTCGTTTTACCGTCTAGGAGTTGATAGAACATGGCACGTATTAAGCGCGCTGTTGCTGCCAAGAAGAAGCGCCGTACCGTTATGCATCGTGCGAAGGGTTACTACGGTGCCGCTTCGCGTACTTACAAGCATGCTAAAGAGCAGGTCCAGCACTCCCTGCAGTATCAGTATCGTGATCGCCGCAACAAGAAGCGCGAGATCCGTTCTCTCTGGATCACCCGTATCAACGCTGCTGCTCGCCTGAACGACATCTCTTACTCTCAGTTCATGCACGGCCTGAAGGTCGCCGGCATCGAGCTCGACCGCAAGGTCCTGGCTCAGATGGCTTACGAGGACATCGAGTCCTTCAACGAGCTGGCTACCATCGCCAAGAAGGCTCTCGAGGCCTAATAGATTCTCTTGAATCGCTAGGGGAGTGTCGCGTTGTGCGCGGCGCTCCCTCTTTTTATCTGAAGCGCTGGTTTATATAGCAAAAGCGCGGGTAGATAGACACTTACAGGTGACCGATCTTTATATATCTCTTAACCGAAGGGTCATCATCTGATACGTGCAGTATTTCTGCACCAGCCTTTCTATGACTTATATAGGAAGCAATGTATTGTGTAGGACTTGTGAAGAGTGGAATTGACGTCCCACAGGGCTTCGCGGTCTGGCAATATATCTCCTTGCCGCGCGGCCCGGTGGAACCGGATCAGCCGCGCAGGCGTGCACCTTGAGAACCGGATACTGCGAGGATGGACACATTGAGTGTCGCATCCGGGCAGACATCGAACCATTTGAAATGGTCTAACTTGGATTTGT
>CABSNL010000013.1 GCA_902479095.1 uncultured Collinsella sp.
CCCATCCCAGTGCCGCAGACCGTCTCGCGCGACGCGCTTGCCGGCATGGGCGGAGCCGCCGCGACCGGTGCCGCCGTGGGCCTAGGCGCCGCAGCCGGCATCGCCTCCAACATGGCGAGCACTCGCGCCCCGCAGCGCCCGCTCGCCCAGCTCGTCGACGTCGTGAGCGGCGAGAGCCATAGCATCACCTCCGCACAGGTGACCATCGGTCGCGAGCGCTCAGTTTCCGACATTGCCCTGCGCGACCCCAACGTGTCGCGCCGCCACGCCCAGCTCACCTTTACGGGCTCGGATTGGTCGATCGAGGACCTCAATTCCACCAACGGCACGCTCGTCAACAACCGCCGCATTACGCGCTGCCCGCTGCGCAACGGCGATCTGCTGACGTTTGGCCTGAGCACGTTCGAATTTAGGGGATAGTCGCTTATGAACATCGATATCGTCCTGTTTGCAGGCCGCATTGTCCTGGTCGTCCTGCTCTACATCTTCCTGTTTGCCGTCATGAAGACCGGCGTGGGGCTCGTCCGCGGCCAGCGCCGCGACTCGGCCATCTGGACGATCGATGTGGACAAGGGCCCGCGCGGCATCCGCGGCATCCACGTGGATATGCTCGGCCCCGTCATCGTCGGCCGTTCGCCGTCGTCGGACATCTGCATCAACGAACCGTTTGTCTCGGCCTCGCATGCGCGCTTTTCGCTGCAGGGCCCGGCACTTATTATCGAGGACCTCAACTCGCTTAACGGCACGCTCGTCAACGGCCGCCAGCTGGTGGAGCCCGCAACGCTGCGCGAGGGCGACGAAGTCCAGATCGGCGACGTGGTCATGAAGGTGAACCGTCGATGATCGACGAGGAGAACAAGTCCGCAACTATGACCGAGGCACCGGCCGCCGCCACAGCTGCGCCGGCCCACGCCGCTCCGGCGGGCTCCGCACCCGTGGAGCCCGAGGACACCGTGTTCTCCCTGCCTCTTTCGCATGTAACGCATGATATTTCGGATCTAGCCGATAACGAGGACGAAGAGGATGCCGTAGCGGCGCCCATCGGCGCACATGCTGCGGAACAGCCCACAGCGCCCGAAGCAACCCCGGCGCCGGCTCACTTTGCAGAGCCCGTCGCCGCGGCAATCAACGAGAGCACTGCGGTGTTTGCGGCACCCGAGCCCGCCGCGCCGGCGTTTCCCATAGCCCCGGCATCCGAGGTTGCGCCCGCGTCTACGCCGGCGCCCGAGCCTATAGACGTCAGCCCGCAAGACGACGAGTCGACCGCCCGCGTGTCCGAGGAGCCCGACTCCCCGGACACCGACAATTCCGAATCAAACGCCGAGACCGACACCGTCTCTCCCGGTGACACCGCCGAGATCGACGTTGCTGCCGTTGAGGCCAAGCTCAAAGACCCCGGCTCGACCATGAGCTTTGAGCCCCTGACCGAGGAGCGCATCGAGACCGACTCGACCTATGATGCCGGTACCACCACGCAACTCATGTGGGGCGCCCGCTCCGACGTTGGCTGCGTGCGTCCGCACAATGAGGATTCCTACCTGGTGCAGTCGCCGCTCTTTTGCGTATGCGACGGCATGGGTGGTCACGCCGCTGGCGAGGTGGCCTCTTCTATCGCTGTCGAGACTATAGCCAAGACGGCCCCACAGTCCGCCGACGCAGCGCGCCTGGCCGCAGCCGTCGAGGCAGCCAACGCCGCCGTAATCGAGGCGGCCCTGAACGGCCTGGGCAAGCCCGGCATGGGCTGCACAGCCACCTGCGCCTATATCGAAAACGACACGCTCGCCATCGCCCACGTGGGTGACTCTCGCGCCTACCTGCTCCACGAGGGCACGCTCATCCGCGTGACCCGCGACCACTCCTACGTGGAGGAGCTCGTGGACGCTGGCGAGATCACGGCAGACGAGGCTCGCGTCCACCCCAACCGTTCGGTCATCACCCGTGCGCTGGGCTCGGACCCCGCCATGTATGCCGACCACTTCACTCTGCATATCGAGGAAGGCGACCGCCTGATCCTGTGCTCCGACGGCCTTTCGAGCATGATTCCCGATAGCGATATCGAGAACATCGCCACGCAGTCCTCAACCGCGCAAATCTGCGTCGACAACCTAGTGGACGCGGCGCTTGCCGCCGGCGGCCACGACAACGTGACCGTAGTAGTCGTTGACCTAGTTGACGATGGCGTTATGCGCGAGGCGCAACGCGTGCGTCGCCGCAACATTACTATCGCCGCCATCCTGGCCCTCGTCTTTGTGCTGGCAGCTGGCATCTGGGCCTACACGGGTGTCACCGGCTCGTACTACCTGGGTACCTACCAGGGCAATGTCGCCGTCTGGCGCGGCCTGCCCGGCAAGCCACTCGGACTCAAGCTCCACTGGCTCGAAAGCGAAACCAGCATCAAGCTGTCCGACCTGCCCGAAGACACGCAAAACCGCCTCAAGGCGGGCATTCCGCAAACAAGTGTCGACGATGCGCAGGACACGATATCCAAGTACCGCCACCAGATCGACGAGGAGCAGACCCGCCAGGTGATCGACGCGCAAACGATTCGCGACAACACCAATCAGGGATCGACCTCCGAATCAGATTCCGAGAAAACCGCCGAACAGTCCGCCGAGGCCGAAGCCTCCGATAAGAATTAGAAAGGGAGTGCCGCTTATGAGTCGCCGCAACACCGAGCTGCTCTTGCTCATCGCCTCGGCGTTCCCCGTCATCCTGCTGTATGCGATGTACGTCCTCACCGCGGGCGCTGCCATCTCCTTTGAGACGCTCGCCGTACCGATCGGCCTCTTTGCCGCCTTTGCCGCGGCCCACATTGCCGTGCGCATCTTGGCGCCCGGTGCCGACCCCGCCATCCTGCCCATCGTATTTATACTTTCGGGCATCGGCATCACGTTCGTGACGCGTCTCGCCCCCGCTCTCGCCATCTCACAGCTCATCATCCTGTTTGTCTCGGTGGCGCTCATGGTGGGAACGCTTGCACTAGTCAAAAACCTCGACGTGGTCATGCGCTACAAGTACACCTTTGGCATCATCGGCATCATTCTGCTGATGCTGCCTATCTTTATCGGCACCACGATCTCGGGCTCCAAGCTGTGGATTCGCATCGCGGGCTTTACCATCCAGCCCGGCGAGTTCGCCAAGGTCTTTATCGTCCTGTTCCTGGCCGGCTACCTGGCCGAGAACCGCGAGCTGCTCTCCATCTCCAACCGCAAGATTCTGGGCTTTAAGATCCCTCGCCTGCGACTGCTGCTGCCGCTGTTTGCCGTGTGGGGTGTGTGCCTGCTCGTCGTCGTCTTCGAACGCGACCTGGGTTCGGCCGTGCTGTTCTACACCATCTTCTTGCTGATGCTCTACGTTGCCACGGGGCGCTTTTCGTATGTCGTTATCGGCCTTGCGCTCTTAGCTGTTGGAGCCGTGGGCGCCTACAAGTTCCTGTCGCACGTTCAGGTGCGTTTCCAGGTTTGGCTCGATCCGTTTAAGGACGCCCAGGGCCAGGGCTACCAGATCGTCCAGTCGCTCTTCTCGCTTGCCGATGGCGGTCTGGTCGGTGTTGGCATCGGCAACGGCATGGCCAACAACATCCCTGTCGTCGAGTCCGACTTTATCTTCTCGGCTATCGGCGAGGAGATGGGCCTTTTGGGCGGCGGCGCCGTGCTCATCCTGTTTATGCTCTTTGCCGTGCGTGGCCTCACCACAGCTGCCCGCGCTAAATCCGACCTCGCCGCCTTTAGCGCCACCGGTCTTACGGCAGCCATCAGCTTCCAGGCCTTCTTGATCGTGGGCGGCGTCACCCGCCTGATCCCGCTGACCGGCGTCACTCTGCCCTTTATGAGCCAGGGCGGCTCCTCGCTGCTGGCGAGCTTTATCATCGTCGCGCTCCTGCTGCGCGCCGGTGACGAGGCGACCGGACGCGAGGCCGAGCTTACCGGCACCGGCACCATGGCCGCCATCACCGATGATCAGGTCGCATCTGCCGCCGCCCCGACGGGCACGCGCTTTGCCACCTCGTCTTCCTACGGCAGCGGCAGCCATTCCGTCGGCTCGCGCATGCGACGTCGCCTGCTCGACACGCCTGAATCCGGTGTGCTCGGCCGCGTTGCGCTCGCCAACCGTCTAACCCGCGCGGTGCTCGCCTTTACGGCGCTGTTCGCCATCCTTATCGGCAACCTCACCTATGTCCAGGTCATTAAGGCCAAGGACTATCAGGACATGCCGACCAACAACCACACCATCGCCCGCTCCAAGTACATCCAGCGCGGCTCCATCATCACGTCCGACGGCGTGACGCTGGCCGAGTCGCTGCAGCAGGAGGACGGCACCTACGTACGCTCCTACCCCAACGGTAACCTGGCAGCGCACGTGGTTGGCTACGTGAGCCAGCAGTATGGCACCACCGCCATCGAGAGCGTCATGAACGACACGCTCACCGGTTCTAAGGACTACTCCAGCTGGAACAATGCCATCGCGTCGCTCGCGGGCCAGACCCAGCCGGGCAACACCGCCAAGCTCACCATCGACTCGCGTATCCAGACGGCGGCCGAGCAGGCACTCAAGGGCTTTAAGGGCGCTGTAGTGGTCATCGACCCGCGTACCGGCGCGGTGCTCGCATGTGCCAGCTCGCCCACCTACGACAACACCAACATCGATGCCCTGCTGCAGACGGGCGGCGGCGAGGACGGCTCCATGTACAATCGCGCCATGGACGCGCTGTACACGCCGGGCTCCACGTTTAAGGTCGTTACGCTTTCCGCGGCACTCGAGACCGGTACCGCCAGCCTGACCAGCACCTACCAGGCGCCCGGCTCCATGGATATCGGCAACGCACCGGTCACCAACTATGCCAACGAGAGCTACGGCACCATCAGCCTGCAGCAGGCCTTTGCCGTGTCCTCCAACGTCGTCTTTGGCCAGGTGGCAAACGAAGTTGGCGCAAACACGCTCGTACAGTTTGCCAACGCCTTTGGCTACGGCCAAAAGCTCGGCCAGGACCTGACCTCCGCGGCCTCCATCATGGCCGACCCGTCGCTCATGACCGAGTGGGAGACCGCCTGGGCCGGCGCCGGCCAGCCTGTCGGCATGGACCACACGCCCGGCCCGCAGACCACCGTCATGCAAAACGCCGTGATTGCCGCCGCCATCGCTAACAGCGGCGTGGTCATGGACCCGTACTTTGTAGCCCAGGTACTCGCCCCGGACGGAACCGTGGTCAAGACCACGCAGTCCCGCTCGCTGGGTCAGGCCGTCAGCTCCGCCACGGCCGACCAGGTCAAGCAGGCCATGCTTGCCGTCGTCCAGTCCGGCACCGGCACCGATGCCCAGATCCCCGGCGTCAAGGTCGCCGGCAAGACCGGCTCGGCCGAGACCGGCGGCACCAACGTCAACTCGATGTTCGTTGGCTTTGCACCTTACGATTCACCCACGGTCGCTATCTCGGTGGCCTTGGAGGATTACGACAAGCATGACGTCAAGGCCGCCAAGATCGCCGGTATCGTCCTGACCGCGGCGCTTGCCGCACAGGGAGCGTGATGCCCATGACCGAATCGGACACCCGAGGCGCGCCGCGGCCGAAGAGTTAGCGGCAACGCGCCACACGGCCCCAGTGGCCACATCGTAGGTACTACACACATCGTTGAGCGAATAGTTATGTTAGGAGCAGGAATGGAACAGAGGGTCCTCGGGGGAAGATACCTCCTCAAGGATAAGGTGGGGACAGGCGGCATGGCGACCGTCTACCGTGCACAGGACCAGGTCCTCGACCGCACGGTAGCCGTCAAGATCATGCTGCCGCAGTATGCTGGCGACGCAACCTTCGCCGCACGCTTTAAGCAGGAGGCCCAGGCAGCAGCCGGCCTCTCCTCCCCCTATATCGTGGGCGTCTACGATTGGGGCAAGGACGGCGACACCTATTACATCGTCATGGAGTACCTGCGCGGCACCGACCTTAAGAGCGGCATCAAGAGCCACGGCGCCCTCGACCCCAAGAAGGTCGCCCAGATCGGCTCGCAGATCAGCTCCGCGCTTTCGGTCGCCCACAAGCACGAGATCATCCACCGCGACATTAAGCCGCAGAACATCATGGTGCTGCCCGACGGCAACATCAAGGTGATGGACTTTGGCATCGCGCGCGCCAAGAACAGCCACCTCACGCAAGACAACAACGTGCTGGGAACCGCCCACTACGTCAGCCCCGAGCAGACCCGCGGTCAGGACCTCGGCCCCACCTCGGATATCTACTCGCTGGGCGTCGTGATGTACGAGTGCGCCACCGGCCGCGTTCCCTTTGACGGTGACGACGCCATCTCGGTCGCACTCAAGCAAGTCAACGAGTTGCCTATTCCGCCGAGCCAGATCAACTCCGGTGTCGACGCCGACCTTGAGCGCATCATCCTCAAGTGCATGGAGAAGGACCCGGCAAACCGCTTCCAGACCGCCGACGAGCTTCGTCAGGTGCTCAATAGCTACCTGTCGGGCCGTGCCGTCAACGTCTCGGAGCCCACGCGCATCATCGGTGCCCCCGGTGAGCTGGGCGCCACCAAGACTCGCGAGCTTTCCGATCAGACGCGCGCCATGGTGCGTCCCGTCTCGGGCGTGAGCGGCCAAAATACCGCCCGTAGCTCGGTTTCGGGCTCCACCGGCTCCTACGAGGTCGAAAAGCCCAAATCCAACAAGAACAAGATCATCGCCGCCGTGGTGGCAGCCGTTGCCGTCATCGGCATCGTGGTGGCCTTTGCCACAGGACTCTTTGGCGGCGAGCAGGTCACCGTGCCCGACGTGCTGGGCAAGGACCAGCAGACTGCCGTCGAGCTGATCAAGGAAGCCGGCCTCGAGGTCGGCACCATCGACCAAAGCTACAACGACGATGTCGACGAGGGCAAGGTCGCCGAGCAGACGCCCAACGGCAACACCAAGAAGGCCAAGGGCACTAAGGTGAACCTGGTAATCTCCAAGGGCCCCAAGCCCTCCGAAAAGGTTGAGGTTCCCAAACTTGTCGGCCTGACCAAGGACCAAGCAGAAGCCGCACTGGCAAGCGTTGGCCTGAAGGGCAACGCCTCCGAGGAGGCCAACGAGGCTGATGAGGGCCAGGTCTTTGAGCAGGGCACCGAAGCCGGTAAGGAAGTCGCGAAGGGCACGACCATCTCGTACAAGGTCTCGAGCGGCCCGGATACCACGTCCGTCCCCGACCTGACCGACATGACCGAGGCCCAGGCGCGCAACGCCCTCGATATGGCAGGCTTTGGTGTCGACGTGAGCTACCAGGAGAACGACTCGGTTACCGAGGGCACCGTGATCAGCTGGAACCCCAGCGGCAAGCAGAAGCCCGGCGCCACGATTACCGTCGTCATTGCCAAGAAGTCCGGCAAGGCCAGTGTTCCGGGCAACCTGTACGGCAAGAGCATCTCCGCCGCCGTCACCGCGCTCAACAACGCCGGTTTCTATAACATTGGCTTCTGTGACCAGAACGGCAATCCCGTAAGCGGTAACGAGGACGCCACCGTTACGGGCGTCTCCCCCACCGGCAAGCAGTCCACCGACAGCACGATTACGCTGACGGTCGCACTTTCTGGTTCGGGCTCGGGCACGGGCACGGGCACGGGCGACGATTCCGGTACGACCAACTAGTCGCCACCTCACCGCTCATTACGGCTCTCGCCGCAAACATGTTCGCTCACAGGCGCCCGCTTGCTTTATCTGAAGCAGCGAATACTACGGCATGCCTTAAACCAAAAGAGCCCGGCACCGTAACGGTACCGGGCTCGATATTCCTCTGGTGCCCCCGGGCGAATTCGAAAACTCCCCCGCAGGGAAATTGGTGACGCGGGTGTCGACGGCTCGAATCCGCCGGCAGCTCCCACAAACCAGAAACGGCGCCGCTCTCGCGACGCCGTCATAATCTTCTGGTGCCCCCGGGCGGATTCGAACCGTCGACACCCGCTTTAGGAGGTCATGAGCTATTACCCTACCTGCGGTTTTTCATTTTCATCAATATCTCTGTTTCCGCAGGTAATTTAGCTATTCTGCCGTTTTTGCTCTTCTTGATTAGTTTTCTATTTCACCCTTTTTACACCCCTTCACCCCTTCATTTTGACTTGCAGGGGTGAAATTTTTGGGTTAGCCTCGGGGGCGAGGCCCTCAAAGCCCCGCCCCCGAGGCTAACCCAACGCACCACCCCTGGAGACCCATGGAAACCAGAATCAAACCCACAGTCAAAGGCACTTCCGAACCGATCAAGGGAAAACCCGGTTCCTTCCGCATCTACTTCTCTCTCGGTCGCGACCCCGAATCCGGCAAGAACGGGAAACGAGTCAGATACCTAAAGACGCCCAAGAGAACCATCCATTGCAAGAGCAAAAACCCGAAGAACTGGCCCGGTGAGGTGGCGAACGCGCTCGATGCCTACCGGAAGGAGCTGGAAACCTATGAACCGGCTAGCGACATGCCGACCACTGTTTCCGGATACGCTGAGGATTTCCATCGGCTCCGAGAAAGCTCCTTCGGCTCCCCTCTTTCTTTCCAAAGAGAGGAATATGACGTGCGCCATATACGCGAGCTGTTCGGCGACATGCCCCTCGGCGCACTGAGGCCCGACGAGATCAAACGGGCGTATGCCGAAGCCATCTCAACCGGAAGATTCACAGAGGCCGAGATTCGTCGCATCCATGTCAAGCTCAAACAGGTCATGCAGGACGCACTGGAGAATGAGCTAATCGGGCGCAACCCATGCATCAGCATCAAACTCCCAAAGCCAGACCTTAGAGTGCGTAACTTCCTCCCACCCGACGAACTGCCCCGATTCACCAAATGCCTGCTATCCGAACCCATGGGGCCGATGACCGTCTGCACCATGCTCATATTCCACCTAGGACTCAGGAAAGGCGAGGCCCTGGGGCTCTGTTGGGAAGACTACGACCCCGAGGCGATGGAGATCCGAATCATCCGCCAGTACACCAATGACAAAACGCTCAGGGCACCAAAATCGGAAATGAGCAGGCGAATCCTGTCTATAGACTCTTCGCTGGCCGCGTATCTAAACGACTGGAAGATGCGGCAGCGCAGTCTATTCGAGCAACGCGGGCTAAGACAGAGAAACTCTGACCCCCTCGTTCACGCCTTCAGCACGCATAAGGACGAAAACGGCAACCTTCACGTCAGTATCACCCGACCCGATGGACATAACTATTCACGCTGGTTCAGGGATTTCTGCGTCGACAACGGCTATGGCGAGTACGCCAACGTGACAAGCCAGTTCAAGCGCAACGGCAAACTGCACACACGAGGCACCGGATACTCAGGGCTCGTTCCCCATGGCCTGAGGCACACGGCAGCAACGGCCCTTGTTGCGAGCAACGTCGATTTAAAGACCGTTCAAGCGAGAATGGGCCATGCGTCCGCAAGCACAACCGCAAACTTCTACACCCATGCAATCAGGGCAAATGACCGAAACGCAGCTGAGGTATTTGAATCGCTTTCATCTAAGAATTAGCTATTTCAACTGGATACTTCACTATTTCTCCATATCGTGGGCTATTAGTGACATTCGCATGGGCCATATCGACTGAACGGTGATACATTATTCGCAAGTTGAATGGAAGGAGGTGAGTATAAGTGGCGTTGGCAAAGAAGGCTGAGAAGCGAATTCGCATTCCCGAGAATCTCAGGGCCCCCTTCGCACAGATGGTTTCGGACGAGGCTTACCTGCGGGCAACTGACGAATCGAAAACCATCATCGGACTCGTCTTCGAGAAGGTGCTTCCCGCGTCCGCGTTCGCGAGGGACAGAATGCTCAACGTCTACAGCGGTGATAGCCTGTTCACGAGTGTGTCGGACGTATTGCGTTCGAACGTCACCGGCGCAATCGGCACCGTCGCCGAAGCGGACTATAAGCCCATAATCGAGTTCGGAGCGAGGCTCATTCACGAGAGGAGCTGCGGCACTGCGCTCTACACCGGTGCAATGGACATACCGCACCTTCGACGTTGCTTCGAGTCTGTTCTCGACTACATGGAACACGAGACCCGGAGCGACCCCTCGAATCCCCTTCTCGACTACGAGACGTCCCGTGCAGTCAAGTACGGACGCTCGCTGATGGACGAGTGCTCGACGGAGTTCAATCGAGCGCCCGTAGCAGCCCTCGTTCGCTTCGCAGTTGAGTACTTCGACGAGATTGGATGCCTGAACGCAACATGCGCCTATCTCGCCGATGCTTTTTCCGCGCTTGAAGAGAGCGTCACCATCTCGGCTAACAAGTGCGGCAACAAGCACGTACCACCGGACACCCCGGAGCTGCGCCGCAAATGGAGCGACCTTCTGGAGACGGTCTGCTCCGACTGGCAATAGAAAACGGCACCCGACTCCCCTCTCTTAGTCGCCAAACCTCGAAGAGGAGCCGAGCGCCCCAAACAAGGAGTTTATCATGCATCTTGCAGATGACCCCAAGACCGACGCCATCTCCGCAGGCATCAACCTGCGCCATGTCGGCACCAAGCGCATCATGAGCCGCCTGGACGTTCAGATCCTCACCGGCATCGGACAATCCAGCGCCATCAAGCTCATGAAGTCCACCAACCACTGCTTTAGCATCGCCAACCAGTACTTCGTCATGGAAGAGGACCTGTTCGACTACTTCCACAAGCTGGCAGAGGGGGCGAGCGAGTAATGCAGCGCCCGAACGTCAATCCCCTCGTCTTCGAGCTTGATGTGCTCGACGAGCACGTCCACGCCCTTCAGGAAGACAAGCCCATCGCCTCCTTCGGGCTCGACGCACTCAACAGCATCCTCGGCGGTGTCTACCCCGGGCTCAACTACGCAATCGGGACCGCCCCGGGCAAGGGCAAGACGACACTGGCACTCCAGGAGGCCGACAAGCTCGCGGCAGACGGGCACCCGGTAATCTACGTTTCCGCCGAGCTTCCCGCGCACAAGCTGATCGAGAAGAGTCTGGCGCGTCTCAGCGACGGCAAAGTCGCGTTGTCCGAGGTCTCCAGCTGCGCGACCCAGAATCACCCTAAGCACACGACTTTCGAGGCTGCACTCGACAAATATCGCACCCAGATCGCCCCCAATCTCTGCATCACCGGCCCGCTCAACACCGTGGAGCTCTCCAACCTCGTCGGACTGGTAACACGCGAGCGCGGCGAGGTCCCCATCGTCTTCATTGACTACCTCCAGCTCCTCGCCTGCGGCGTCACGGCGGACCAGCAGTTCATCGACGAGCGATTGGCTATCACAGCATGCGTGAAGGGCCTCCGCGAAATCTCGAACCTCTATGGCTCTCCCGTCATCGCGCTGAGCTCGACCACTCGCAAGTCCTACGATTCCGGGAAGTCGGCCAGGCCCAACCTCGCCATGTTCGGTGGTTCCTCCGCTGTCGAGTACGGCTTTGACTCGGTGCTCTACCTCGCCGATGACAATGACAAGCCCGAGTGGCCCTACGAGTCTCCCGCAACCGGCACGCCCCTCAAGCTCGTCGCCCTCAAGAACCGCTACGGCACGCTGGGCGAGTCCCGACTCGACTTCGACGGTGCGCGCGCCACCTTCCACGACAGGGGCTAGCCCATGCGTGGCAAAGCCAAGACCGCGCATATAAACGTCCGCATGACCGAGGAGGAGCGTGCCGCCATCACGGTGCGCTCCTCCTCTTTTGGTATGGCCCCATCGACGTTCATGCGCGAAGCCGCCCTCCTCATCGGTGAGAAGCCCGTCAGGATCGCCGACGAGGCGACGCTGCGGCAGCTTCTTCATCAGATGAAGAAGCTGGGCGGAAACCTCAACCAGGCCGTCCGCACCGCAAACGCCTATGGCGTGGATACGCAGACGGCCCAGCAGCTCGCGGAGGCCGTCCGTCTGGTATCGAGCACGGCCTCGCAGCTATCGAACCTCATCTCCAAGAATCGAGAATGATCATGAAAACCAAGATGCCCACAGCGCTCATATCATCTCTTCTCCTAGCGATCCTCGCATGCCCCGTCCTCGCCGTCCCCGTCGACGATTTCGTCGCCGGGACACCGTTAGGCGCGGCTGCGATTCCGTCGTCGTTCGGCGTGGATACCGTCCTCGGCTGGTGGCTCACGGGTGCGTTCACTGCTTGCCCGCTCGGAACCCTGCTGACCTTCCTCCTCGCCTTTTGCATCTGCGCTCTCATCGCCTACTCGACCACCCTCAACGCGAGGGCCGAGGACGGCGGCGTGCTCGGCGACGCCCACGTCAAGACGGGTCGCGAGGTCATAAAAGGGTCCATGACCTGGGACGGCTCGACGAATCCCTCGTCACGTGGGTTCGTCTATGGGTTCACCAAGTATCACGGCAAACCCTGCTACCTCTACGAGCCCAAGAAGATGGCCTTCGTGTCAGGGGCCACCGGGTCAGGTAAGAGTCGCTTCCTCTATCTCCCCTCAATCGACCTGTTCAGCTACGGCGGCGCTTCCAACGGATCCGAGCCCGCGACCCTAATCGTCTCCGACGTGAAAAACGAGCTCATAGAACTCACGGGCGACGAGCTGGCCCGTCGCGGCTATCGCGTCCTGCTTCTCGACACGCAGCACCCCTATAGGGGACAGAGGTTCAACCCGCTCAAGCAGGTGCTCGACCTCCATGCCGAGGGACGCGACCAGGAGGCCGAGCAGGTGGCGGACGCCATCGCGGAGCTCGTGGTGCAGGACGACGAGAAAGACAAGGGCTCGCACTGGACCGCCTCGGCCAGGGGTCTGCTCTCGGCCCTGGTCCTGCTGGTCTCCATGTCCGACGAGTGTCCCGAGGAATCAAAGCACCTCGCGACCGTCTGCGAGGTCCTGGACCGCGGCACCGAGGCCGAGGGAGACGACCCGTCCGAGCCCCTGAAGGCCGTCTTCCGCGCTCTGCCGAGCGGCCACCCCGCCAAGGGTAGGGCGTCGCAGTTCGTCTCCTCGGGCGGCAACGAGCTCAGGAGCATCCTCTCGACGCTCAAGGTCGCCCTGCGCCCGTTCTCCTCCGCCCCGGTCGCCTGGATGACCTCCGGCTCCGACATCGACCCGCACACGGTACTCACGGAGAAGAGCGCCGTCTTCCTCCACGTGCTCGACGAGGGCTCCCCCTACAACTGCATCGCGGCGATGTTCCTCTCGCAGCTCTGGGCTTCGGTCCAGGCGGTCGCGGACGTGAACGGCGGCAGGCTCCCCCGCCCCGTGCAGATACTCGGCGACGAGTGGGGCAACCTGCCCCGCGTCGAGTGCCTGCCCGCCCTCCTCAGTCTCGGGCGCGGGTGCGGGACGTTCTGGGTCGGAGCGACGCAGGACGTATCCCAGCTCAACAAGTATGGCGAGAGAGACGGCCGCAGGAAGATCCTCGCGAACTGCGGGGTCAAGATTGCGATGAAGCTCGCCGAGGAGGAGGACCGCCGGTACTTCACCGAGCTCATCGGCAAGACCACGCGCCACACGCAGGGCACGAGCAACGGCAGGGCCGCGTCGGGCACGTCATCTTCGACGTCCTACAGCGAGAGCGCCGACGACGTGATACACCCCTGGGAGTGGCGCGGCATGGCCCCGGACCGGGACGGGATCATCGTCGTGAAGCACGCGGACAACGGTATGCCCGCATGTCGAGCCGGCGTCTTCCGCTCCCCCGTCACCGACTGCACCAACACGCCCACAAGGGAGCACTTCGACCTCGGGACCCCCGAGCACGAGACGGAGAACCGTCGCGCCTACCAGCGCCGCCTCGACGAGTCAGCTGCTGGGAAGATGCGCGAGGAGGCCTCGACCTGGTGCCCAAAGTGGCCCGAGCCGGAGAAGAAGAACGGGAGCAAGCCGGGCGGCAAATTCAGCGGGCTCTCGCTCGACTAGGGAGGCGACCATGACGGCGATAAAGCAGACGAGCGTCTGCAGCGAGAGGCACCTCGCGAGACTCAGGGATTACCTCTCCTGGGACCGCGACAAGGCGCTCGCCCACGGCACGCAGAACATCATCGACGATGACCGCTGGTTTCAGGAGATGGCGGACACGAGGGCGGCCATGGGTCACGACAGGCCCGGCAAGGCCGGTGCCAAGTGTACCTACATGCAGCACCAGATACTCGGGTTCCTCCCAGACGAGTGCGACCTCAACGGCGGGAAGATGACGCCGGAGCTGTGCATGCGCTATGCGAGGGAGTACGTGGCCGAGCGCTACCCCAACCAGGAGGTCGTGATGGTGCTGCACCGCGAGCGCTGCCGCGCGGACGCCACTGACCGCTACGCCGTGCACCTCGGCATCAACCGCAGTGATCTGGAAACCGGCCGAAGGCTCGACGAGGGCCCCGCCCGAAAGGCGGCGGCATCACGCGTGAAGACCGTCCGTACCCTGGACGAGAGGTATGGACTCAGGCAGCTTGAGCGCGGCAAGGCCAACTCGCGCGTCCACGCGAGGCAACCCGGCACGGAAGAGCGCGACATGGCCCGAAAGGGGCAGGCCGAGCGCTCGGAGAACGCCCGCATCCGCGTCGCGGTCGCCCGCCGGATCGAGGAGGTCGGGCGCATGCGCGACTGCCCCGACCGGATGGGCGAGCTTGAGCGGCGGCTCAGGCGGGACGGCATCGAGCTCGCCAGGTCGAAGGGCGGGAGCCTCCAGTACCGATTCTTCTCGAAGGCCCTCGGGGCTGTGCGGAAGGTCAACGGCGGCAAGCTCGGCTTCGCGGTCGACCACTCGACCGGCCTCGTCGTCCGCTTCACGCTGCGCGGGATAGCGACGGCGATGAGGGCGTTCTGGGAGCTTGAGCGCAAGGCGCTCGAGAACCAGAACGGGCGAGGGGACTGAGCATTTGGGCCGGGACGCAACAGGCGTCCCGGCCCATTTTGGCGAGAGCGACTTCGGAGCGGTTCGCCCCCACCGCAGGCGGCAAGATGATTCCGTGCAACGGAATCCATATCTTGCCCGCACGGAGCGAACCACTTGCCAGGGGCAACGCGAGCCCGGGCGGGTGAGCGCCGGCTGAGCCGACGCCGAGGAGACACGACCCTGGGGAGCGTCGTACGACGGCGCTTGGCGACCCGGCGCGAGAGGCCCCGCCCGGCGACCACGGCGGAGCGATGGCGACTTCCGGAAGCCATCGAGCGCAGCCGTTCGGCGGGCGGGGCCGGCGTGAGCGGAGGCGGACGAAACGCGACCCATGGGGAGCGTTGCAGGGAGCCGCAGCGAGAGCGACGCCTCGCGTCGCGGGGGGCCCGCCCATGAGCGGGACCCATCGGCCGCAAGGCCGATTGCTACGCCTCGACCCTCAGGGGCGGGTCCATGGCGCGAGCCTACAACTGCTCGTACGCCCCCTTCACCAGCTCGCCCATAAGCTGCCTTCGCTTGCCTAGGAACTCCTCGTAATCGAGGTCCTCAAACCCAACAGGCAGGGCATGCTCCTCGCAGTTGCGGCGATACTCGTCCTCCCCCAGCGCGGCGCGATACCTACGAACGTACTCATTCGGGGCGTCATCCGAGATGTAGATGTTGTTCTGGTAGTCAACAAGGGTGAAGTTGCCTCGGTTGCTGCGCTGTGAAAGGTAGCCCTTGGCCTTCAGGTAGTTATCTGGGAACAGATGATGCTTGTCCAGAGCCTTTTTGGAACCTGATGAGCCGGTAAGCAGCAGTTGAGAAAGAGGGGCCGTGCTGAACAGCGCCTTGGCACCGAGCACGACCTGAGCCGCGACGAAGCCCCACCAGGTCGGGCCTGTCGCCTCGTTTGCGTCGAGGGAGTTGGGCAGCGTGATGGAGAAATAATCGTCCGTCATGACGGCAGCGAGCCTACGGTCGAAGTACGCCCGGAACTCATCGGCGGTCTCAAGGCGCGAGACGTCGTTAAGCTGCTGCTCGAACTCGGATTCGAAGGACCCCACATAGAGCCCCGTTATGGCTGCGGCGAAATACCAGCGTCGCACGAGCCTGCGCACAGCCAACGACTCCATACCGAACTCACAGCGCCCGATAAGGTAAAACGCATAACAGAACATGAGCGCATTGCCCGACCCCACCTGGTCGGAACAGACATAGCCCGCCTCCGCCAGCGTGTTGATGAAGGCATGCCAGTTGTTCAAGTCGAGCACGAGATCGAGGGCGCGACCGAACGTGGCAAAGTTCTCGGCCCGCGTCTCGGGCGTTGTTTCCTTTGTCTTGAGATCTCGCCCGCGAAGAATCTGGTAGGCGTAACGCAGGCGACCCCTCTTGAACCCCACGCCCACCGTGGCGCGGATGATATGCGTCGGCGAGACGGTCATGAGCGGGTTGTACGAGGTGCCCTTTGCGGGCGCATGGCTCATGGCGCAGAACTCCTCTATGCGCTCCCTCATGACAGGTTCGTAGACCGAAAGCAGGGTCATGATGAAGTCATCCTGCTTAAGCGCCTGCCCTTGCGAGTTCACGCGCACGAAGATGTCCGATACGGTCTCCTCGTCAGCCGATTCGGAAATCTCCAGTGTCGGCAGAAGATAACGCTCAAGCCCGAGCAATGCGTTGAGCCCGCTCTCGACGGCATCCTCGCCGCCATCGTCGAGTTCGGGTTCGCCCTTTTTGGCATTCGCCTCGTTAAGGCGCTTGATGAACGCCCTGCGATAGGCGCTCAGCTTGTTGTCGTGGTTCGCCGCGAAGGCCTCGGATACGTCCGGCACATAGCGCGAATCCCTCTCGGTCGAGGCGTCGGCATTCTTGAATGAGCGTGCGATGGGGTCGTAGGCGATCTTCACCGTACGCTCCCTGAAGTTCTTGTCTCGCACGGGCACGCCGTACAGCGAGCTCAGGAGGGCAGTGAGCCTCTGCTGTCCGTCGATGACAAGGGACTTGGGGGCGGCATACACCTTTTGGTTCGAGCCTATGGCAGACCTCTTGCCCGCGTCGTCACTCGGAGAGTCCCACAGCATCACATAGCCGATAGGGTATCCGCGAAGCATGGAATCAAGCAGATCGCGAACCTTTTCATTGCCCCACACGAAAGGCCGTTGCAAATCAGGCAGGCCGATCTTGCCCGTCTGAACGTCCTTCAGGATGTTACCAACCTCCAGCGATATGGGGTTATAGATGGAGTTTTGCACTATAGTTCACCGACCTTCTTGGCGTACAGGTTGAAGAGATGGGCGACTATCTTCTCCTCATCCCCGCCGAAGTCGACGCCATAGGCGGCTTCGACGGCGGCGTCGAGCGCCTTGTGCGCTGTCATCAGCTCGGGGAAGAACGTCTCGTTCTTGGGATCGTACATATCCGCGAGCGTCGCACCTTCTTGGGCATCCCGGGCGTCGAGCACGGCTTGGGCACAACGCTCGACTTCCTCGCGTTGGGATTCCGTGGGCTCGGGCCAGACGAAGTTGTTGTAATCAATATTGGCCGAATACTGGTAATCGTCCTTCAATCTTCCGGTTACGATCCTAACCCATGCATTATGGAATTGAGATTGCAGAATGCCATAGTGATAGAGAGAAGCATTAGGTATCAATCTAACCTTGTTGCTGCAAAATATCTCTGGACCAACAAAGCCCATTGGAACACGTTTCCTTCTGCTTGAAGACACCTCTGGGATGATGATGGAACTTCCCTCGGGCATGTTCTCAACGTGAAATCTCGTTGGCTTATCTGCTATTTTTCGGGTTCCAGCGCTTTTACTTGCAAGCCTGTATTCACGAACCTGTTCTACTCTCTTTCTGCACTCAGGAAGCTGCTTTAAATCTGAGAAGGTTGCCTCCCCAAGCCACAGGCACCAGCGATGATAGCCATGAATGAACTCTTTTGATCCAAGCCATGGATGGAAGAAGCCTTCGGCCTTTGGCTCTTTCTTCAGGAAATCGTCTTTCTCCTCATCGGTAAACAGGTAGAATCCCCCATCAATAGGTTTATTTCCGATGCCCATTTCCGGAACATCACAAATAGGCTTGCTGCGGCTGTAGATGAATACATCAGGGGCGTCCTTCAGATACGCATTGATTCGAGCCATGGGAATCTGTTCTTCGTCGCTGTCCGGGGTCGCGTGGTAGAAGAGCGTCTTGGTCCCAACCTCGCGCGAGAACCCGACGATGACGCAGAACACGTGCGCCTTGTCCGCCGCCTCGTTGTCCCAGCGGAAGGTGTTGCGTGCGAAGTCGATATGGATTCCCAGGTCGTGCAGGGGTTTCCAGAGGTTGGCAACCTGCTCGCCCTGACAGATGGAGTTGGTCGAGACCAGGGCGCAGCGCGTGCGCTTTCCCTGCGTGAACCTCGCGGCCTTCATGTACCAGGCCCCGCAGTAGTCGATGTTGCCTGCGTTCTTCGCTCCGTCGAAGACCTCAAGGAGCTCGGCCTTCTGCTCCTTGGACTGGTTGCGAGCACCCAGGAACGGCGGGTTGCCCACGAGGTACGTGAGGTCATCGGGAAACACCTCGGACCAATCGGTCTTGAGGGCGTTGCCCTCATGGAGGTTGCTAAGGCTCCTGAGCGGCAGGAAGTCGAAGTCATAACCGACGTATATCTCCTGCGTCTTTCGGAGCATCTGCTCCTCGGTGATCCAAAGGGCGGTCTTGGCGACCGAGACGGCGAAGTCGTTTATCTCGATGCCGTACAGTTGATCGAGAGATACGCGGACGGGGCTGTCCTGCGCAATGACGAGGGACGTCTGCCCTGCGTTGCCGGTCTCCTCGCTGAGCTCGTCTTCGATGATTCGGTTCTCGATGGTGCGCAGCTGCCGGTACGCCTCGGTAAGGAAGTTGCCCGAGCCGCATGCCGGGTCGCCGATGGTAATGGAGGCAACCTTGTCGTGCAGCCTCGTCAGGGCCTGTTTGCGCTTCGCCGCCGTCCTCTCACCCTCGGCCTCGTGCAGCTCGTCCCACAACTCGTCGAGGAACAGCGGCTTGAGGCAGCGCTCGATGTTCTCAACGCTCGTGTAGTGCATGCCCCCGGCATGGCGCGTCTCGGGATTCAGAGTCCCCTCGAACACGCCACCGAAGATGACGCCCGAGATCTCGCGCCAGTCGAAGTCCTGGGAGGCGTCGGTGATGGCCTCAAGGATTTCCGGGGTCATCTGCGGGACGATGATGGAGGAGTCGGCGAACAGCCCACCGTTCACGTAGGGGAAGGCCGCAAGGTCCTCGTCCATGTACTCGTCCCGCTGATCCAAGGGAGTATCGATGGTCTCGAACAGATCGACCAATTTGCGACGGAGATTCGCGGGGTCTCCCTCGCAGTACCTACCGAACGCCTGATGCGATTGCAGGAGATCGGCGTCCTCGGCGTAAAGTAAGAAGATGATTCGGGTGATGAGAACGTTGAGCGAACGCTGCTCCTCCTGGGCCCGCTCGTCCTTCTCCTCGATGTGATGGTACTGCTTGGCGAGAGCATCATAGAGCCTGGAGACGTAAGCCCCAGCCTCGATTGAAAGCTGCTGTTCCTTGTGCAGGCGGCTCGTCTCGTTGGATGTCAGGAATGAGAGCAGGTACAGACTGTCCTGGAGCTCTTCGAGGGAGAACTCCTGCACGGTGTCCTCGGGCCTCTCGTTGTCGAGGTCGTAAAGGCGGAAGGCACCGAAGTTGCACGTCATCACCCAGCGCGGGCGCTCGGAGTACGGCAGGTGCCGCGCGTACCACATGGCCTGCTGGAGCGGCGTCTCCATGCCTCCGTTCCTAGGCTCGGGCTTGTCGAGGTCGATGCCCCATGACTTCTGCTCGCAGAGGAAGTTGTGGTCGGAGACGAACACGTCGATGCGTCGGCCTCTCACCTTCCGCTCGAAGTCGACGAAGCTGTCGATGGTGTTGGACGGGATGCCCAGGACGTTTATGAGCAGGTCGACCCAGAACTTCTGGGTGTCCTGCTGCTCGTTGTTGGAGCCTGCGGGGATGGCACTGAGGCGCTTCTGCCACCGCTTGACGAACTCCTTTGCCTCTTTCTTGCTGGCAGGCATACCGGACCTCCTGCGTCGTCGTCTCTTTCGGACAATTTTAAGGGGTCAGGGCAACCCCGCGAACGGGAGGGCGAGTTTTCAACGGTTTACGGCGTCGGAGGGTCCCGAGCGAAACCCGGAGACGCCGGGGGCTGTTGGAAACTCGCCCATGTCACAGCGACGTCATCCTAGGTTTTCAACGCTTTCCATGGCCGAAGGGCTTCTTATAAGCCCGTAGGCTGTGGGAAGGGTTGGAAACCGGGCATTTGAGTGATGTTTTGAAGCGAAATATGTAGGTGAACTGATTTCGCCATAGAACTTTCTTTCACCCCTTTTTCACCCCTCGACAGTCTATTAACCCTTATCTACGCAGAAGCAGGCCAGACGATTTATACCGTCTGGCCTGCTGATTTATCTGGTGCCCCCGGTGCGATTCGAACGCACGACACCCGCTTTAGGAGAGCGGTGCTCTATCCCCTGAGCTACGGAGGCATGTTGTACTAGTGTAGCAGATTTACTGCATCGCAATACGTCGCATGACTAGACTTCGAAGTTGCGGTGGAATAGTTCCTGTCTGAAGCATCTAAAGCCGTATTTAGAAACTATTTCACCGCAACTTATGAGGAGCTAGTTACCTTTGTGGAAGAGGTTTTTGATAACGGAGGGGATGCTCTTGGCGCCCTTGGCCGTCACATCGATAAAGTCGGGCGAACGCACGAGCTTATCCTCGTCGACGTACTTGCGAACCACGCGCAACGTCTCTTTGTCGTCGCGCGTCGAAAACGTAAAGTGACCGTTGTCCTTGGTGAAGATGGCAAAACGCGTAATCTTCTTGGTGCCGCGCAAAACCTCGGCGGCAATATAGTCGACCTCATCCCACGGGATCTGAATATAATCCTCGGGATTGCGCTCGTTGTAATACTCGAACGCCTTATTGCCCACCATCACGTTACCGTGGCTGGTAAGCCCCATCAGGCAGGTTGCCGGCGTTGCCAGATCGACCGTGCTGTTCTGAGATTGCGCCATACGCGCCTCGCCCTCCAATAAAAACAATCGGACCGCATCCAGTGTACCCACCGGGTGCGGTCCGTTTCAATGGCTCAAAAGCCCTTACCTAGCAACTCTCGGTCTTAAGCCGAAGCGTGCTTACATGAAGCCGCAGAAGCGACCGATGATGCCGACGGCGAAGAGAGCCAGGATGATGACGATCGGGCTGACCTTCTTCTTGAGGAGCTTGCAGACCAGCAGGGTCAGGCACACGGCGGCAAGGCCGGGGATGAGCTGATCGAGGTTGGCCTGAAGCGTGGTGACCTTCATCTGATCAAGGGCGGTAGCACCGACGGAGTTGTACATCGTCAGCGCTTCCTTGATACCCTCAGAACCGGAGGGCAGGCTAGCCCAGTCGATAAAGGCGCCAGCAGACTGCTTGACCGTGGAGACGATCGGGGTGAAGGAAATGGACACCCAGCGCTCGACCAGGGCGCCGATGATGAACATACCCAGGATGGAAGCGCCCTCGGTGACCTTGCCCATCAGACCACCGGAGAGGTCCTTGGCGATGGAGGAGCCGACCTTGTAGCCAAACTCCTGCGTGTACCACAGGAAAGCGTAACGGATGATGTTCCACGCGAAGAAGAACAGCAGCGGACCGACGATGCTGCCGGACATGGCCAGGGAAGCGCCCAGAGCGCCCAGAATCGGGCGAAGGGTGAACCAGAAGACGGGGTCACCGACGCCGGCGAGCGGGCCCATCATACCGACCTTGACGCCCTGGATGGCGACATCGTCAATCGGGGCACCGTTGGCGCGCTCCTCCTCGAGGGCGAGGGTAACGCCAATGACGGGGGCGGAAACATAGGGGTGGGTGTTATAGAACTCCAGGTGGCGCTTAAGAGCGGCAATCTGGTCATCCTTGCTGGTGTAGAGCTTCTTGATCGCAGGGATCATTGCGAAGCACCAGCCGCCGTTCTGCATACGCTCGTAGTTCCACGAGCCCTGAAGGAACTGATGACGGAAGCAAACCTTCTTGCGGTCAGCCTTGGTGAGCTGAATCTTGTTCTCTGCCATATGTATCACTCCCCTCCTACTCGTAATCGTTCAGAATGTCGCCGAGCGGGTCGCCGGAGCCACTGCCCATGCCGCCACCCTGCTTGGCCAGATCCTTAAGGCCAAGGTAGATGAGGGCAAGGGAGATGCCGATGAGGCCAAGGGCGATCAGCGTGAGCTGAGGGATGGCAGCAAGGACAAAGCCGAGGATGAAGAACGGCCAGGTCTCCTTGGTGGCCATCATGTTGATGACCATGGCGTAACCGACGGAAGCGACCATGCCGCCGCCGACAGCCATGCCGCCGGACAGCCAGTCGGGCATAGCGTTAAGCGCGTTGGTAACGGCCTCGGCCGGGATGACGCACAGAAGCACTGCCGGGATGGCGATACGAAGGCCCTGCATGAGGATGGCAGCATACTGCCAGCGCTCGATGCCGGAGAAGTCGCCCTTCTCGGCGCAACCGTCCATGGCGTGAGCGATAGCGGTAGCAATGGTACGGCAGATCATGGTCAGGAACAGACCAGCGACCGACAGCGGGACGGCGACGGCGATGGCCGCGGTAACGGCCTTGGCCGAATCAGTGGCGCCGCCGTTGAGGGCGAGCACCATGATGATCGAAGAAGCGACCGAGGCCAGAGCGGCGTCAGGCGCGACGGCGGCGCCGACGTTAGCCCAGCCAAGGGCCATCATCTGGAGCGAACCGCCCAGGAGGATGCCCTCCTGAAGGTGACCGGTTACGAGACCGATAAGCGTGCATGCCACGAGCGGCTGATGGAACTGGAACTCATCCAGAATGCCTTCCATACCGGCAAGCAACGCGACAATCGCAACAAGCAGAATAGTGATTGCAGACATGTATCGGACCCTCCTTTACTATGCTTGAGCGGCCAGTTCGGCCTTAGCTTTCTTCAACATGGCGTCGAGATCCTCGGAAGCATCCGAAGGAACCTTGCGGACCTCGAACTTGACGCCCTTGGCCTTGAGGGCCTCGAGGGTCTTAACGTCGTCATCGCCCATAGCGACGGCGTTGGTGACGACGACCTTGCCCTTGGAGTGAGCCATGGAACCGATGTTGACTTCCTTGATGTCGACGCCGGCCTCGATGGCCTTGAGCAGATCCTGCGGATTCTCGAAGAGCAGCATGGCCTTGGTGTCACCAAAACGCGTGTCCTTGACGACCTCGGCCATCTTCTTGATAGGCACGACGTTGGCATGGACTCCCGGAGGGGCAGCCTGCTCGATCATGGTCTTGCGGAGCTCGTCGTGGGCAACGCCGTCGGAAACCACGATGATGCGGTTGGGGTTGATCTGCTTGGTCCACGTGGTGGCCACCTGACCATGAAGCAGACGGGTGTCGATACGGACGTGGGCGATCTTGATGTGCCCGTCGCCGATGACCGTTCCCGGAGGGATGGCACCTGCAGGAGCAGCGGCGGCCGCAGCCGGCTTCTTCTCCTCGGGCTCCAGAGACTCGGGCTTGACGCGCACGCCAGCCTTAGCCTCAGTCACGAGATGTTTTGCGATCGCATGTGCAGTGTTCTTTGCGTCAAAGCGCTGCGAATATGCCTCGATGAGCATAGGCAGGTTGACACCGGTGACGATAGCCCAGGAATCGTGGCCCTCGATGAGCCCGCTGATCTGGTTGAACGGCGTGCCGCCCCACAGATCAACGAGGAAGAGCACCTGCTCCTGGTCCTCGAAGGAAGCGACTGCTTCCTCGACCTTGGCACGGAAATCGTCGGGGCCCATGCTCGGCTCGAGCGAGACCACGGCAACAGACGGCTGATCGCCAAAGACCATCGAGCCCGTCTGCTTGATTCCAGCTGCCAAGTCCCCGTGGCTAGCAAGAACAATACTTACCATCACATAACCTCCTTTTTGTCTACGTATTTCCTACACGACATGAAAGGAGTATACCTGTTTGGATTGTGGAATTATAGCTAAATTCGCAAAAGGTTGGATTATTTGTTTAAACGTCTAAGTTTGTTACAAGTTGGTTACGTTGCTGCTTTTCGACTCATTACCCGCCAAAGCGTTGCTCATCAAGCCATGTACTTTACAGATACAAGCAGGCTGTTCATTAATAACGATTTTAAGCAAGTGCGAATGTACTTGTACTACTGCTATTTTGTTTAAACAGACATGGCTTGACTATTTTCGTGACTTATGGTCTATGAAACCACTCAAAATAGTTGCGGTGGAATAGTTCTTGTTTAAGAGCCAGAAGGCTGGATTTAGGAACTATTTCACCGCAACTTATAGGGAATCCTAGGCGATGTGGAGGGGGTTGGCGGCGTCGACGGCGTCGGGGACGTCGGAAGGGCCGGCGGGGACAGCGTCTGCCGGGTCCTCGTCGGGGGTCTCGATCTGCTTGATCATGACCTCCTGGCCCTGCAGCAGGTATGTCTCGCCGCTACCGCAATGGGGACAGGTCTTGCCGTGCTCGACCGTCGCGTAGTCGCGGCCACATGCCTCGCAATGTGTCACGGCCTCGACGGACTCCACGATAAGCTCTGCACCCTCGGTGATGGGCTTTTTATCTGCCGCCCAGCGCCAAGCGTCGAGTAGCAAGTCGGGAACGACGCCCGAGACCTCGCCCAACAGCAACGTTACGCTCGAAACGCGACGCACGCCATGAGCGCGCGCTACATTCTCGACATCGCGAATGATGTGGTAAACGATCCCCAATTCATGCACTTTTTCTTCCGCCGTTCCCGTTATGGCTACTTACTTGCGACCGAACTTAATCTTGATGGCGCGCTTGAGCGCGTACTTGCCCAGGCTTGGGAGCTTTTGCTCGTATTTGACCATCGTGGAGCACTCGGGGCGGTCGCGATCCAGATGGATGGCGTCAAACGCGCACTTGGTGGTGCACAGGCCGCAGCCGATGCACTTGTTGGGGTCGACGATCGAGGCGCCGCAGCCCAGGCAGCGGGCGGTCTCGACGCGCACCTGCTCCTCGGTAAAGGTCTCAACATACTCGCTAAACGGCGCAGCCTTCTCGCGTTCGCGGTCCACATGCGCAACCTCGCGGCTCGCGTTGTCGTAGCTCTCGAGCACAACGTCGTCGCGGTCGAGCGCGGTGTAGCGGCGCTGATTGCGGCCGATGGTGAGCGTGGATCCCGGCTGCACAAAGCGATGGATGGACACGGCGGCCTCGTGGCCGGCGGCGATAGCGTCGATGGCAAAGCTGGGGCCGGTGTAGACGTCGCCGCCCACAAAGATGTCTGGCTCGGCGGTCTGGTAGGTCTGGGGATCGGCAAGGGCACCCTGGCCGCGGCCGAGCTCCACCTTGGAGCCAGCCAGCAGGTCGCCCCACACAATGGACTGGCCAATCGACATGACGACACGGTCGGCATCGACACGGCGCAGATCGTTCTCGTCGTACTCGGGCGCAAAACGGCCCTCGTCGTCAAAGACACGCGTGCAGCGCTTGAAGGTGATACCGCACACACGACCGGCCTCGTCCAGGTGAATCTCCTTGGGGCCCCAACCGCAGCTGATGTGAGCGCCGTCCTCAACGGCCTCGCGACGTTCCTCCTCGCTGGCGGGCATCTGGACCTCGCTCTCCAGGCAGAACATCTCAACGTGCTCAGAGCCCAGACGGCAGGCGTTGCGGGCAACGTCGATGGCCACGTTGCCGCCGCCCACCACAATGGTGCGGCCGGACAGGGTATCGATCTTGCCGCTGTTAACCTCGCGAAGGAAGTCGACGGCCACGGTCACGTCCTCGGCATCCTCGCCCGGAATACCGGCAAGGCGACCGCCCTGGCAGCCGATGGCCACATAAAAGGCCTTAAAGCCCTGCGCGCGTAGCTCGTCGAGCGTCACATCGCGACCGACCTCAACGCCATAGCGGAACTCAGCACCCATCAGGTGAATGACCTCGACCTCGGCCTCGATAACATCCTTCTGCAGCTTAAAGCTGGGAATGCCGTAGGTGAGCATGCCGCCCGGGCGCTCGTTCTTCTCGAATACGACGGGCTTGTAGCCCTTCTCGGCCAGATAGAAGGCACAGGACAGGCCGGCCGGACCGGCACCGATAATGGCAATCTTCTGATCGAAGCCGCCAGCGCGCGTCGGAGTCACCACAGGTGGGACATAGCGAGTCGCGGCATCCAGATCGCGCTGGGCGATGAACTTCTTGACCTCGTCGATGGCCACGGCGGCGTCCACACGGCCGCGGGTGCAGGCGTCCTCGCAGCGGCGGTTGCACACACGGCCGCAGATAGCGGGCAGCGGGTTCTCGCGCTTAATGAGTGCTAGGGCCTCGTCATAGCGACCCTGAGCCGCGAGCTTCAAATAGCCCTGAACGGCAACGTGCGCGGGGCAGGCCGTCTTGCAGGGAGCGGTGCCGGACTCATGCGTCTCGATGCGGTTGTCGTTGCGGTAGTTGGGCGACCACTTGGTGTGGTCCCACTTGGTAGCGTCGGGCAGCTCCTGGCGCGGATACTCGGGCACCTGTCCGCCGGCCTTTTTGCTGCAGAGCTTCTGGCCCAGCTTGGCGGCGCCGGCCGGACACACCTCGACGCAGCGACCGCAGGCCACGCACTTGTCCTTCTCGACCTTAGCGACATAGGCCGAGCGCGACAGGTTGGGCGTGTTGAACAGCTGCGAGGTGCGCAGGGCGTAGCACACGTTGACGTTGCAGTTGCAGATGGCGAAGATCTTGTTCTCGCCGTCGATATTAGTGATCTGGTGCACAAAGCCGTTGTCCTCGGCCCGGCGCAAGATGTCGTAAACCTCGTCGCGGGTCACGTAATGGCCACGATCGGTCTCAACCACGTAGTCGGCCATATCGCCCACGGCGATGCACCAATCGGCCGGGTCGTCGGCGCAGCCCTCACCCATCACGCGACGGCTCGCGCGGCAGCTACAGGTGCTGGCGGCATATTTGCCATCGTATTTGTCGAGCCAATGCTCGATATGCTCGATCGGCACCGAGGTGCTCGCGGCGTCGATGGCCTTCTCGACCGGAATGACGTGCATGCCGATGCCGGCGCCTCCGGGCGGCACCATCGGCGTGGCCTTGGACAGCGGTCCCTTGGACGCCTGCTCAAAGAACTTGGCATAGACCGGGTGCTCCTCGAGCTGGCTCACGCGCATGTTGAGGAACTCGGCAGAACCCGGCACCAGCATGGGCAACACCCATTGCTTGGCGCGCTCGGGATTTTCCCAGTTGTACTCGAGCAGACCCGTGTAGCTCATGTCGTCGAGCATCTTCTCGATCTGGGCCTCGGGCATGCCGGTGAGCTTGACCATCTCGGGCAGCGTGTAGGGACGGCGCATCTTCATCTTGCAGAGCACCTCGGCCTGCTCGTCGGTCGCGGCCTCGGCAAACGACCAGTACTCGTAGCCCAGCAGCTCGTCGCGATGCAACAAACGGTTGGTGCAGTGCTCGCACAGCTTGACAATGGCCTCGCGCGGATGCTCCGGCAGCGGCGGCACGAACTCCGAACCGATATCGGGCTCGGTGTAGCTAATCCCCGGTCCGTTGAGAATCATGGTTGTCCCTTCTCTTGCCACAGCCCGGCGAGACCGCGGCACCCCTCTTTTTTTGCAGGCCGGGCATGCCCCCATGCCGTTCACCCGCCATTAGTTGACATTGTGTCAAAAATAGTATTGACGAACCGTCAACAATATTCAAGACTGTTAGGCGAACGGTCAGGCAAAAGAGGATGAAAGGCGGCAAAACATGGGCAACAACACAGCAGATACCTCTGTGGTCGATGCCGTTCCCGCATCCGATAGCGCGGCAAAGCGCCTGACGGGCGACGAACGCCGTCGCGAGATCCTCGATGCCGTGCGCACCGTAAGCTCCGAGCTGGGCGTATCCCACCTATCGGTATCGGCCGTGACCAAGCGAGCCGGCTGCACGCGTTCATTGTTCTACCACTACTTTGCCGATATGGACGCCGCCGTCACCGCTGTTATGGACGAGGCGATCGACGGCTTTATCTCCGAGCTCGAGCAGTGGAACGCCGGCCGCACCGTCGGCGATATCGAGGGCGCGCTCGACACCATCGCCCCGCTCTTTAAGCGCCTGGTCGCCAGCGGCCACGAGCTGCCGAGCACGCTCACCTCGAGCAGCGGCGCGCTCTACGGCGGCTTTTTGCACAACGTGGTCCAGCGCGTGGCGCAGTATATCTGCGACACCACCGTGGTGGATTTTGTCGCCCATCATGAGCTACGCATCGATCATGTCTACGAGACGTTCTACACCCTCATCATGGGGTTGTTGATGTATATCCGCACGCACCCCGATGTGCCCGACGAGACGGTCAAGGAAATCATCGCCTCGACACTCCACATCGAGGGCTATACCGCCAAGTATCCGGAGCGCAAGCCCCAGAACTGACGACATTTGGCCAAACTGCCCGCGATCAGAAGAGGGGCCGCGGGCGTGTGAAAGGAGAGCAGCATGCTGTTCGATGTTTGGGGTAGCGATACCCTTATCCACTGGGCCGGCTGGGCCATGGTCTTTATTGGCCTGATCGTGCTCAACGAGGTCGGCCGCCGCACCAAGCTGGGCGCGGCAATCATCTTTGGCGTGGCTCCGCTGGCCATGACCATCTACTGCGTCGCCATCGCCATCGGCGTCTCGCAGGGCGCCGAGTGGGCGCTCACCAACCCCACCCATGTGTACCAGAACAGCTGGTTCCACTACGCCAAGGTATACGCAGCGCTGGCCGGTTGCTGGGGCTTCATTGCCATTAAGTACCAGTGGGGCAAGATCGGCAAGGCGCATTGGTTCCGCGCATGGCCGTTTGTAATCGTCGCCATCAACATCATGATCGCCGTCGTGTCCGACTTCGAGAGCGCCTATCACTTCTTTGTACTGGGCGAATCCACCTGGGTCACCTCCGAAGGTGCTACGCAGCTGGCCGGCTGGAACAACGTGTTCAACGGCATCGCCGGTATCATCAACATCTTCTGCATGACCGGTTGGTGGAGCGTCTATGCCTCCGAGGATCAGACCGACATGCTGTGGCCCGACATGACCTGGGTCTACATCATCGCCTACGATATCTGGAACTTCTGCTACACCTACAACTGCCTGCCCACCCACTCCTGGTTCTGCGGCTTTGCGCTGCTGCTGGCGCCCACCGTTGCCGCCTTTATCTGGAACAAGGGCGGCTGGATCCAGAACCGCGCCTTTACGCTGGCCATTTGGTGCATGTTTGCCCAGGTGTTCCCGTACTTCCAGGAGGAGTCCATCTTTGTGACCCACTCCACGCTCGACCCCGGCGCCGCTACCGCGGTCTCAATCACCGCACTGGTCGCCAACGTCGCCGCGATCATCTACATCGCCTACCGCGCCAAGAAGCTCGGCCGCAACCCCTACAAGCAGGATGTCTTTGAGGGCACCAACGATTGGGAGAAGGCCACCGCCCGCCGCGCCAAGGTTGATTACGCGCACGCCGAGTAACGTGCCCGGTGCAAACGCCGCTTGAATGTGAAGCCGCCTGGCCGACTCCGCGCAATGCACGTATTGCATGCCCCCGGAAAGCGATTTGTCCGCTTTCCGGGGGCTTTTTGTTGTTGCGCGCATCCACGCACATATTCAAAACCTCTCACACAGATAAAATCAGATTTCCGATCGCCTGACAGCTCTATATGACTCTGTTTTTGGGTACATTGTTGTCCCGATATTGAGCTTGGGGGATGTATGAATGATGAGACGATGGGCCAAGAGGATGCGGCCCAAGATGCAGAAGCTTGCGCTGAGGCCTTGGAGAGCTTAGACCGGATTTCACTCGATGAGATTGCGTTTGACGATTCGGGCGTTGATGTGCAGGATGAGCCGGAAACCGAGGCGCAGTCCGATGATCAGGATGCAGGCGACGTTGAGCCTGCCGAGGATGAGGCAGATCACGAAGACGCCGAAAGCGAGGCCGGCAACCAGCCCGAATCCGACACGGACGAGGAAACCGTCTTGCTCGACAGCTTACCGGCCGAGGATTCGCTGACTCGCGAGCTTCCTGGCCTGGGTTCCGCACCAGCCGTGGATGAGACCATCGCCATGGGCGATATTCCCCTGCCGTCCGTTCCCTCGGCACACGAAGCCGAGGTCCGCCATCGCAAGATGTCGCCCAAGCGCCGCAATCTGATGGTTGCCGGTGTCGTGGCCGTCGCGCTCGTCGTCGGCGGTGCAGGCCATGCTGCCTGGAACGGATATCAGCAAGAGCAGGCTGCCGCTGTCGCCGCCAATGCCCACACGATGATGTCAGTGCAGATTGGCGTGCATGCCGCGGGCCTCGACTGTTCCACCGGTTCCAAGATTCCCGTACAGGTAAGCGGTCAGGACGCTGATGGCTCCTCCGTGAGCGAAACGCTCTATGTTGACGAGCACGGCCGCGGCATCAAACTGCTGCCCGGCGATTACACGCTCTCCATCGCTGCCTCCCCCATCGCGGCCGACGGCACCATCTATACCGTCCCGACCACCAAGACGCAGGTCACCGTTAAGAGCGATGGACAGGATTTAAGTGCCCAGGCCACCTTTAAGCTCAAGGTGCCTTCGGCCGACACGGTAACCGACGACCAGATCGATGCCGCCGCCAAGTATGCCGAGGAGGGCGGTGCGAGCTCCGCCGCCACCGCCAAGGTACTCCAGCAGGCGGCAACCGCGCGGCGCGACGCCGCCGTCAATGCCGTGAGCGCTCAAAAGGCACAGGCATCCCGTGATGCTGACGCTCGCCACAAGGCAACCGACCTCTACCAGCTCGATATCCCCGTCGAGTGGTACGGCAAGGTCGCAACTTGGCAAAACGGAAGCACGCTATGCATCTATCTGGGCGACGACGCCAATACGCCGCTCGTGACGCTCGTCGCGGTGCGCGAGGGCGAGAGCTTTACGCCCGATGAAGGCGATACAGTTTTGGGTGCGGCCAATCTAGGCAACGGTTATACCGTCTACGCCAGCGGCCCCGTCTATCCGTACGTGGTGCCCCAGACCATCAACGGACGGACGCAGAACCCCGTGTCAACCTACCCCATGGACACGGCCATTGAGCTTGTCGAGCTTACGACCGGCAACCGCTACACCTATAGCCAGATCAAGAACGTACTGGTCGGCAAAGACGGCAAAGCCGACGCCGCGACCAAACTCGAGACCGACTACCTCGCCCAGATTCTCCTGCCGAGTATCAAAGCCCAGGACTAGCCTGGCGCAGCAAGGTGCTCCCCAACCGTGATGAAGGAGCCAGGAGGTCCTGACCCCACAGGTCCATAGATGATTAGGCAAGGAGCCACTTCCATGCGGGCATAACGTGTACCACACCGTGCTCGCATGGAATATCGGTCCGTTCATCCATGGTAACGATTGCCGACTCGCTAAGATCGAAATGGGCCATCGAGGCATCAAGCGCGGCAATTTCGCGCTCGCGCGTTTTCTCACGTGCCATATCCGCACTCACCTGAATCAGGCTATAAGCCCGCATGAGAAGCGCGTCCCCAGCCACAAAGTCCACCTCATGGCTTTTGCTCTTCTCTTTAATCAGCAGGCGGCAGACCGAGCCGGTCCTCACCGCGGGAGTCTTTCTTCTTAGCGCATTGAACACTGCGGTCTCGAGCCTCTGGCCCTGGTCCAATGCCGATGCCGGAGAGAATGCTCCAAACATCGCAGGGTCGACAGCGTAGACCTTAGACGCAGACCGCATGTTATTTGCCAGTGAACGCGTGAACTCCGGCACAGAAAATAACAGGTAGGCGTCCTCATAATACTCAAGTAAATCGCTGAGCGAATTACGACTGACGGGTATCTGTCTGCTCTTGAACTCGTTGTACACTTTGTTCACTGACAGCTCTCGTCCCGAAGATGCCATACACCGCGTCAAGAACAGCGATGCCAGGCGAGGGTTCTTGACGTCGTAACGTTCAACGACGTCCATGGCGACCGTTCGCGAAGCATATTCCTGTAGCAGCTGAATCGCGTCTGCAGGCGTCTGCTCAAGTGTCGCGATGAATCCCCCTTGTTCAAGATACCCGATCAGATGATGTCGAAGCAGCGCTGCATCGCTCGGGGAAAAGGTCGCATCTGGCTCGGGGACGCTCCCCGTCTTATATCGAACGTATTCCGAAAAACTCAACGGAAAAAGCTCTCGCACAAGAGAACGACCCCTGAACTCGCTCTTAAGTTCTGAGGACAGCATCTTGGAAGAAGATCCCGTCACATAGACGGTCGCTTTCTCCGTATCGACTACACGCCGCAGAAACGCACCCCATTCGGGAATTTCCTGGATCTCGTCAAAGAAAATGTAAGCGCCCTCGGTTCGAGCAACAGGATACAGTGCATAGAACGTGTCGAGCACGTCCGCCAGCAGCGATGGCTCATACGGGCGCAAGCGCTCATCCTCAAAATTGAAGTAAAGCATCCGGTCAAGCTCGACGCCCCGGCTCTGAAGCCGCCGCATCTCCTGATACAGGCGATACGTCTTTCCACAACGGCGGGCCCCCACAATCACATTTACGATGTTGTCGCGCTTTGGCTCCTGTGGGTTTCCTAGATCAAGGTCTCGCTCAAAGACCTGCGGAACCCCCTGCTGTTCAAAGTCCTTTATTTTCTGGGCGATCAAGTCGTTGAATGCCATGATTCTCCAATCTTGCTCTCTAGCTAATCAAAATTATAGCGATTCTTGATTAATTAGAGAGCAAGATTATGTCTGACTTGATTAACGCTTAAGCAAGTTTTTTCACTATTACTGCTCGAAGGATGCCGAGTGGCTGAGAGGACAACCAAGCCCGAATGCGACTCCCTGGACAGTCGATTTGGGACGGGGCTTTTTTGACTACCGTCCCCCTGTAGAAAAATCCCTAACGCAGTTGCGGTGAAATAGGGATTGTTTTTGCTGGTCAAACCGCAAAACAGTCCCTATTTCACCGCAACTTTTTGGTGGCCTTTTTGGTGGCACTCAGCGCCAGGGGTCGGCTTCGAACAGCGGCTCGCGCTCGGGGCGGCGATCGCTGTAGGGATCGTAGCCGTCATCGTCCTCGTTCTCGGCACGGATGTAGGGGTCGCGCGGCTTGGGCACCGGTTTCGGCGCGGGCCTTGGTGCGGCGGACGCTATCTCAGCCGCCGGCGCGCTTGTCTTGATCTCGTCTTTCATCTGCATAGCTCCTTACATCGCATCCGTTCGGCATCATCGATTGTCGCACGAAAAAGGGCGGCGGACCCGATTGGATCCACCGCCCTTGGCGTTTAGAGACGACTGGCAGATTTTAAGGCATGGCCCAAAATCTACTCGGCGTCGGGAACCTCGTAGGTGGCCGCCGGCGTGTTATCGCACACGACGGTAAAGCCGCCGTCCTTGTCGACATCGACCGTCACCTGATCGCCCTCGCGCACCGTGCCGTCGATGATGGCCGCTGCGATGGCATCGACAACCTCACGCTGCACCAGACGCTTGAGCGGACGGGCACCAAAGACCGGGTCCAAGCCGCCCACGGCGAGCAGCTGCTTGGCCGCCGGGGTGATGGCAAGCGTCATGCGTTCCTTGGCCAGACGCGCGCGGACGTCGGCGAGCTGAATGTCGACGATCTTCTCGATCTGCGCCATACCGAGCGGATGGAACACCACGATATCGTCGATACGGTTGAGGAACTCGGGGCGGAAGGTCTGAGCCATGGCGGCGTCGACCTGATGGCGCATCTCCTCCTCGTCCTTACCGGACAGATCGGCGATGGCCTTGGAGCCCACGTTGGACGTCATGATGATAATCGTGTTCTTGAAGGACACCTGGCGACCCTGGCCATCGGTCAGACGGCCGTCGTCGAGCACCTGCAACAGCACGTTAAAGACATCCGGATGAGCCTTCTCCATCTCGTCGAGCAAGATCACGGAGTACGGACGACGGCGCACGGCCTCGGTGAGCTGGCCGCCCTCGTCGTAGCCCACGTATCCCGGGGGCGCACCGATCAGACGCTGGACGCTGAACTTCTCCATGTACTCGGACATGTCGATACGCACGAGCGCACGCTCGTCATCGAACAGGCACTCGGCCAGCGCCTTGGCGAGCTCGGTCTTGCCCACGCCGGTGGGGCCCAGGAAGAAGAAGCTGCCGATGGGCTTGTCCGGATCGGAGAGGCCCGCACGGCTGCGACGCACGGCCGCGGCGACAGCGGAGACCGCCTCGTCCTGGCCGATGACGCGCTTATGCAGCTCACCCTCCAAGCCCTTCAACTTGTCGAGCTCGCCCTGCATCATCTTGGACACGGGCACGCCGGTCCAGGCACTCACGACCTCGGCGATCTCATCGGAGGTCACCTGTTCGTTGAGGCCCTCGCCGTCCTGCTGCTTTTGTGCCTCGAGCGCAGCCTCGGAATCCTGAATCTGCTGCTGCAGACCCGGAATCACGGAGTAGCGCAGCTCGGATGCACGACCCAGGTCGCCGTTGCGCGTCGCGCGCTCCTCTTCGCTCTTGGCCTCATCGAGCTGGCCCTTGAGCTCCTGCACGTGATCGATGGCGTTCTTCTGGTTGAGCCAGCCGGCCTTTTGCACGTTGAGCTTTTCTTGGACCTCGGCGATCTCTTGGCGCAGGGCCTCCAGACGCTCCTTGGAGGCGTCGTCGGTCTCCTTCATGAGCGCCTGCTCCTCGATCTGCAGCTGGGTGAGCTGACGCGTGGTGGCGTCGATCTCGACCGGCATGCTGTCGAGCTCCATGCGCAGGCGGCTTGCGGCCTCGTCGACCAGGTCGATGGCCTTGTCGGGCAGGAAGCGATCGGCGATGTAGCGATCGGAGAGGTCGGCAGCTGCCACGAGCGCGCTATCGGTGATGTGCACGCCGTGGAAGATCTCGTACTTCTCCTTGAGGCCACGCAGGATCGAGATGGTGTCCTCGACGGTAGGCTCGCTCACCATAACGGTCTGGAAACGACGGGCGAGCGCCGCGTCCTTCTCGATGTACTTGCGGTACTCGTCGAGCGTGGTCGCGCCGATCGCGTGCAAGTCGCCACGGGCAAGCGCCGGCTTCAGGATATTGCCGGCGTCCATGGAGCCCTCGGTGGCACCCGCGCCCACGATGGTGTGGAGCTCATCGATGAACAGGATGACCTTGCCTTCGGATTTTTGCACTTCTTTGAGCACGGCCTTTAAGCGGTCCTCGAACTCACCACGGTACTTGGCGCCGGCGACCAACGCGCTCATGTCGAGCTCGATGAGGTCGCGGTCGCGCAGGGTGCTCGGCACGTCGCCGGCCACGATACGTTGGGCGATGCCCTCGACGATGGCCGTCTTGCCGACGCCCGGCTCGCCGATGAGCACGGGGTTGTTCTTGGTGCGACGGGACAGGACCTGGATGGTACGGCGAATCTCGTCGGTACGGCCGATGACCGGGTCGAGCTTACCGGCGCGGGCAAGGTCGCAGATATTGCGGCCGTACTGCTCCAGCGCCTCAAACTGTGTCTTGTCCTCGGCGGACGTCACGCGGTCATCGCCGCGCAGCTCCTCGTAGACTTGCTCGATGCGCTCCTTGGTGACGCCGGCGTCGCGCAGTACACGACCGGCCTCGCCCTTGTCCTCGGCAAGCGCCATCAGCAAATGCTCGGTCACCACAAAGCTGTCGCCCATCTTGGTGGCCTTCTTCTCGGCCTTCTCGATAACGCGGACGAGCTCGTTGGAAAGACCCATCTGCTGACCCTCGCCGGAAACCTTGGGCGCGTGGTCAATGGCATCCTGCGTGGAGCGTGCAAGCTGAGCCGGGTCGGCACCGATGCGCTCGATGATCACGGAGATATTGCGCTCGCCGGCACCGAGCAGGGCGGACAGCAGGTGAATCGGCTCCACCGCGCCGGCCTGCGCGTCGGCAGCCGTGCTCATGGCGTTCTGCAGCGCCTCGCGCGAAGTCATTGCTAGCTTATCGATTCTCATGGAATCACCTCTCTTGGGGTGGCCGCCCTACGGGGCGGCTTCACGTTGTTCGAGAAGTATTGTTGCCAGCTTTGTACAATCTTATACACAAATCTAAGTCTCTATATATAAGATTTTCTGAGTGTTTCCACGACATGCAAACCACCACAAAGAGGACAGGCGCCTTTGTGGTGGTCGCGGTCTCTACTCCTTCGCCGAACCCATACTTCCCGATTCGACGGTCCAGAGCATCTCATCCTCGAACAGCCATGTACGGGCAGACCCACTATCGCGTGCAGTCTGCGGGTCAGGCAAGCAGGTCTGTTTATAGGCATCTTGGATACACTGACCCATAAAATCGTTGAGCTCGGTCTGGTCGCCCTCCATGACATAGGCGACATCGCCGTCCATGATGTAGATGCCCGGACCCTCATTGCCCTCGTAGCCCGGATCGTACGAGACATCACACAACTTTGCGTCGTTTGCAGTGTCCAGCTCGATGGAAGAGTGGCATCCGCCAACCATGTCGTTCGCTTTTGCCCGATAGGACGCATATCCGTACCAGCGCTTAAAGGTTTTGCCCTTGAGTAGCTCGGACGCCCTATCGATCAGGCTTGTATCCGTGGTATAGCGCATGGCCCCAAGCTGAATACGCGGATAATTGCTAATACCCAGCACAGCCGGCTGCTCATCAAAATCAACGGTAATGGCCTCGGGCTTGTCGTCGCCGGTCAGAAGTTCGACAGATTGAGTCACAGGCTTGACTACCGGCTCCGTCACCGCAGCAGGTAGAAATGCCATACCGACAGCGCCCGCGCCAACCACAGCGATCGCAAGCGCCAAGACAATCAATCCAATACGGGCAGAACGGCTCACGGCAAAACACCCCACAATGCAAACCTTCGCCACCTTCACTAATGATACCGCCAGCTAACACTATTACCAAAAGAAGCCGCGCGCTCCTCACCACCACAAAGGGGACAGGCACCTTTGTGGTGGTTTTCGACGCTAACGGTCGACTATCTCGCGCCATGAGATTAAACTTGAATTGTTCTCTGAACATATCCATTTCTGCCTATCCTCAACAGATTTTTGTCTCGAGGAGCGCATATGAAGCCGCCTCATTCCACCGGTCGCAACGTCATCGCCATTCTCGCCATACCCATCGTGATGCTCTTCCTTATCGTCATCACGCCCTTTTCTTTTGGTATCGCCTCGCCCTTCGATCTTTGCGGGATGATCGACGCCGGCTCGCGTGCCACCTCGCTCTCCTTTGTCTGCCGTGGCGTGTTCTACGAATATGCAATTCCCACCGGACTTTGGCAGTCCAAGTTACCGTTGCTCGGTCAGATCGACGGATGCTCCCCCTATTTCTGCCTTGGACCTCAGGCGCTAAACTATCTAATCGACGACCAGCCACTCGACTCCATCGGCCTTGCCTACGACTACGCACCAAACACCGATGAGCGCCACATGAACCAAGTCCTCGACAAGATGCTTGGACAGTGCGGGCTCACCGAGGAGGCCGGTCGAACCATCTATAGCAACCAGAAATTAAAGCGAACAGAACTCCGCCGTGTCGGAAAAATCAAAGGGCGAAACAGGGCCGCCTACTGGGATGCCTGGGCAACACGCGACAAGGGCGAATTCGGACACAGCACCTATATGGTCACCGTCTACACCAAAGACGGAATTAAGGACAATGTTGACGATTTCGCGTCATCCAAACTCGGCATCCCCAAAACAACCAAACCCGCCAGCCCAGATGAAATTCTGTAGAGACGCTCATTAGAATGTCGTTCAACGAGCACGGCAGCATCGAGCTCGCCCCACCACCACGAAAGGGACAGGCCCCTTTGTAGTGGTTTTCGACTCTGGCACTCGACTGTCTCGATCTGTAACATCTAGCGGCTCTTTTCGATCTTAGATGTTACAGATTGAGATGAAATGATCAGCGGCGATCGTTTGTCTCAATCTGTAACAACCGCTCGTCAAATAGGGGCCCAGATGTTACAGGTCGAGACAAACGGGACCGCCACAAAGGTGCCTGTCCCCTTCGTGGTGGTTTTCGACAAAAAGAAGCCGCCCCGATAACAGAGGCGGCATCAAGCAAGCCCATTTATTAGCGTCCCTCAAGACCCAACGAGAACGTCGCGGTAGCCCCGGACACACCTTTCCCTCGGGCGACCCTCGCGAAGCGCGTGAGCACGAGGGAAAGGTGTGTCCGGGGCGTACAGCAACGTTACTCGGCAGAGGCCTTGAACTTGTTGTAGTTGATCAGGCAGCCGGCCTTGACGATGGCACGCTCCTCTGCCGTCATATCGGCAATGTAGAGTTCAATCTGCTCGACCGCACCATCGGCGCGCACCACGTAGGCGGCGATGTCCTTCAGGTCGCCGTCGAGCGCGGCACGGATACCCGGCACAAAGACGTAGTCGCCCACCTCAAAGTTGGGCTCCGCCTCCATCTGGAAGGGCACCATGCCCCAGTTCATCACGTTGGAGCGATAGCGCTTGGTGGCGTACTCGTGGACGATGTTGGCCAGGCCGCCAATTACGCGCTGGCAGCTCGCGGCCTGCTCGCGGGCGGAACCGTCACCGGGCTTCTTGGCATAGAGCATGGAGCCGTACTCGGTCGCCTTGGCATCTGCCGCGACACCCGCGCCGGCCAACGCCTCAAACACACCGGCAAGCTCGGCATCGAGCGCGGACAGATCGCCCGCGGACTCACCGGCAACGCGGCGCTTCTCCACGGCGTCGACCTCCTTGGAACGGCCCACGTAAGCCGGATCGCGGCGGCTGAGCGTAAACTCGGCCAGGCCCAGCGGGTTGGAGCGGAAGGAGCTCGTCTCGCCCGAAGGAATGAGCTCGTCAGTCGTGGTGACCGGGTCCATGATCTTGGAGCACACCTTGAGCAGAATGTCGTCGCCGAGGGGCTCCATCGCGGGCCACGGCTTGATGTTGGGGCCCTCGACCAGCTCGTCGGCAGGCTCCGCCTTGCCAAAGCCCCAGTACACGCGCTTCTTGTACGGCGCGTCGTCAAAGGTGTACTCGCAGGCCTCGTCCCAAGTCTCCTCGGGCAGGTCGGTCGCCGGCGTCAGGACGCCGCCGTTGGCAGCCGTCGCCGCAATGGAGCGGGCGTCCATCAGGGCCACGGCGCTCAGCTGGCCATTACCCGGCTTGGAACCCTCGCGGTTGGGGAAGTTGCGCGTGGTGTGGCGGATGGACAGGCCGTTGTTAGCGGGCGTGTCGCCGGCACCGAAGCACGGGCCGCAGAACGCCGTGCGCACGATCGCGCCGGCCTCCATAAGGTCGTAGATGTAGCCGCGACGCGTGAGCTCGAGCGCCACGGGCTGGCTCGTGGGATAGACCGACAGCGAAAACTCGCCGCAGCCGGTGTTGGCGCCCTTGAGCACGCGGGCAGCCTGGACCACGGAGTCGTAGTTGCCACCCGAGCAGCCAGCGATAACGCCCTGCTGCACGTGCAGCTTGCCGTCGACGATCTTGTCGAGCAGGCTAAAGTGCGTCTTGCCCTCGCCGATCTTGGCGGCCTCGAGCTCCACCTCATGCAGGATGTCCTCGAGGTTCTCGTTGAGCTCGTCAATCTCAAAGCCGTTGGAAGGATGGAACGGCAGCGCGATCATGGGCTTGATGCTCGACAGGTCAACCTCGACGCAACCGTCGTAGTAGGCGACATCGGCGGGCTTGAGCTCGCGGTAGTCGTCGCCGCGGCCGTGCATGGTCAGGAATGCGTGCGTGTCCTCGTCGGTGGCCCAGATGCTCGACAGGCAGGTGGTCTCGGTGGTCATGACGTCGACGCCGTTGCGGTAATCGGTCGTCATGCTTGCGATACCCGGGCCCACAAACTCCATGACCTTGTTCTTGACGTAGCCCTTGGCAAAGACGGCGCGGATGATGGCGAGCGCCACGTCGTGCGGGCCGACGCCGGGACGCGGGGCGCCCGTGAGGTAGATGGCAACGACACCGGGATAGGTGACATCGTAGGTGTCGCGCAGCAGCTGCTTTGCCAGCTCGCCACCGCCCTCGCCCACGGCCATGGTGCCCAGAGCGCCGTAGCGGGTGTGCGAGTCGGAGCCCAGGATCATCTTGCCACAGCCGGCGAAATTCTCACGCATAAAGGAGTGGATGACGGCGATGTGCGGCGGGACGAAGATGCCGCCGTACTTCTTGGCAGCCGAGAGACCAAAGACGTGGTCGTCCTCGTTGATGGTGCCGCCCACGGCGCACAGCGAGTTGTGGCAGTTGGTGAGCACGTAGGGCAGCGGGAACTGCTCCATGCCCGAGGCGCGCGCCGTCTGGATGATGCCAACGAAGGTGATGTCGTGGCTCGCCATGGCGTCGAAGCGAATCTTGAGCGCCTCGGGGTCGCCGGACGTATTGTGTGCCTGGAGGATCGAATACGCGATGGTGCCGCGCTTGGCATCCTCGGGCGTCTGCGTAATACCGCGCTCGGCAGCCTCGGCCTCAGGCACAACCTCGCTGCCGTTACGCAGGTAGATGCCGTCCTCGTACAGCTTGACCATACTGTCTCCCACTCTGCCCAAAAGATTTGGGCGCATAGCATACATTCGTTCAATATCGTGCCATAGAACGGTTGCGAGCGGGTTACGAATCTACACGTTCACTTTATCTCGGTAAAGTAAGGTACGAACCCGGCGAGGGCCGGCAGATTTGGTGCAAGAGTGTCCCTTTCGACTAGTCATTTAAGAACGTCCCCAATGACTACCCATCCGGAGCAAGTCAACGCCGCAGGCAGAGAACGGACAGCGAGCGGGCCGTATTTCCAAAGTGAGGAACGTTCCCAAGTGCCGCATCCGGGCCATGGCAACGCCGATATTTTGGCGCGGACAGCGAAAGCCCGCCAGAGCGAGCAAGGTGCCTTGAAACAAGGCGGCATTGACCTTTTGGTCATGCCGTCGAAGTTGAAAGGCAGATTGCCGCTCTGGCGGGCTTGCAGCGTCGACTGGTTACGCGGGTTGGTAAACCCGCGTAACTACAAATCCCCGCCGGCGCCCAGCAGCTTGCGCATGACTTGCTCGGGGTTAACTGAGCCGTCGCGCGGGGCCAGGGCGGTGATCTTCTTTTGCATCTTGTACTCGTGCAGCTCGTCCTCGAGCTGGCGTACGCGGGCGCGGAGCTTCTCGTTCTCGCGTTCGCGCTCCTCGGCACGCTCCTTCATATCGAGGATGCGCACCACGCCGGCAAGGTTGATGCCCTCGTCGGTCAGCTGGTTGATGAGTTCCAGGCGCTCGATATCGGCACGCGAATACAGACGCGTGTTACCGCCCGAGCGCTGGGGGTTCACCAGTCCCTTGGACTCGTAGACGCGCAGAGTCTGCGGATGCATGCCGGTCAGCTCGGCCGCCACGCTGATCATGTACAGCGGTTTGTTCCTATTGTCCTCGGCCATGCTACCTGACCCCTTTCCGTCTCGTTATCGTCCATCATAAGCCCGCGGGCGCGGGCGTGCGCCACGACCGCCCTAGTACGTCGCCTTGTAACGGTTGACCTTCTCGCGATAGTCGCGTGTGTCGGTCTCGCGCAGCTTGGTCATGGCATCGCGCTCGTCATCGGACAGGTTCGTGGGAACCTGCACCTTGATCTCGACAAGCAGTGCACCGGTGCGCCCGCGATGCTTAACGTCAGGCGCACCCATCTCTTTAAAGCGGAACTTCTTGCCCGTCTGAGTACCCGCGGGCACCTTTAGACGAACCGTCGCGCCGCCGGGCGTGGGCACGTCCACCGTGCAGCCGAGCGCCGCCTCGTAGACCGAGACCGGTACCTCCATGGTCACATCGGCACCCTTGCGCTTAAACAGCGGGTGCTCCTCCACATGCGTGGTCACGACCAGGTCGCCGCGCTCGCCGCCGGCAACGCCGTACTCGCCGCGACGCTTGTAGCGTAGCTTGCCGCCGTCGACCGCGCCCGCGGGCACCGAGACCGTAATTGTCTGTTGCTCGCCCGTCGAGGGAATGCGGTAGGTGACCTTGTGCGTCACGCCGCGAAACGCGTCCTCGGCCGAAACATCGACGGTCAGCGACAGGTCGCCGCCCTTGCGAGCACGGCTGCGACCCGCGCCGGCACCGGCAGCGCCCGCAGCCCCGGCAAAGCCCGAGCCCCAATCGCTGCCCCAGGCGCCGTTGCCGCTAAAGATGCTGTCTCTTATACACATCTGACGCTGCCGACGAAGCTAGAAGTGT
>CABSNL010000014.1 GCA_902479095.1 uncultured Collinsella sp.
TCTCGTGGGCTCGGAGATGTGTATAAGAGACAGCTGCGGAAGGATCAGGTTAAGGACAATGGCCATGATGGCGGTGGGAGTTACGGCATTGGAGCCGATGACGGTGGACACCCAAGCGGGCATACCCTCGCCGGCAAGGCAGCCGCTGGCCATCCAGATACCCAGGCCAAAGACGACGGAGGTGCCGACGATGGTGGTAGTGCGCTGCGTGAGGCCCTCGCGGGTAAACATGCGCACGCCGTTCATGGTGATGGTGCCAAAGACGCCGACGGTCGCGCCGCCGATGACGGGCTGCGGGATAGCGGAAAGGACGGCAGAAAGCTGCGGGAACAGACCGGCGATGGCAAAGACGGCCGCGATGATCACAAAGACCCACTTGTTGACGACCTTGTTGGAGCAGATGATGCCCACGTTCTGGCCAAGGGCGCTGGTGGGAAGACCGCCAAGCAGGCCGCCGACCATAGAGGTGAGACCCTGGGACACGATAGCGCCGGAGAGCTCGCGCTCGGTGGGCATACGGTCGATGGAGCCCAGGCAGGCGGCGGAGACGTCACCGATAACCTGGATGGCAACCATGGGGAACACGACGGCGAGGGTAATGCAGACCTCGGGATCAAACTCGAGCGCGTAGGGCATGAGCTTGGGAAGGGCGAAGACCTGAGCGGTGGCGACGCTGGAGAAATCGATCATGCCAAAGGGGATGGAGACGATCATGCCGACGATCATGCCAAAGAACACGGATCCAAGCTTGAGCGTGCCCTTGCCAAAGTTGGCGAGCGCAAAGACCACGGCGAAGGTGATAAGAGCGACGCACCAGGCCTGCGGGGTGCCCCACAGCGGCGTACCCATACCGCCGGCCATATACTTGACGGCCGTGGGATACAGCGAAACGCCGATGGAGAAGATGACCGTTCCGGTCACGACGGGCGGGAACAGCCACTTGATCTTGCTGTAGGCCAGACCAAAGAGGACCGCGACGGCGCCGCCGACGATCTCGCCGCCCAGCAGCGCACCAAAGCTAAAGCCCGAGGCACCCATGGCCTGCAGGGCCGGCAGGAACGCGAACGAAACGCCCATGACGATGGGCAGGCCGCCGCCGATGCGACGGAAGGGGGCAAAGGCCTGAAGGGCCGTGTCGATCGCCGAAAGAATGAGCGCGACCTGGATGATGTCGGTGCTCTGCTGGCTATTAAAGCCGTAGACGCCGGCCATGATGACCGCCGGGGTAATGATGCCGGCAAACGATGCCAGTACGTGCTGAAGGGCACACGGGATCATTTCCTTAACGGGAGGCATGCCTTCGCGAGTGAACAGGGCTTCAGTGCCGTTCGTAACCGTCTCCTGGGTCATTTGACCACCAATCCTCGAAGTAGTTGTTTTCGCATCTAACGCTCTATTGTGACGCAGTGCGGGGTTGAGGTTGTGCCTTCATTGCATATCGTATTAAAGATGATTCTCATTCTCAATAATAATTTTTTGTTATCAGACTATTCTTCAGCTGAAATAACGCATTTCCGCAGGTCAGGAAAGTGTCTGGTCAAAATAACATCTAACTTTTCTTTTGGTCAACCGTTTACCGTTAAATTCCTACCGTTCGTCTGCATTACGCAATGTACCTGCGGATATACGAGATGATGGGCAGCGTGTTACCATGAGAAAAAATTGTTATGAACATTTCCGATTTCACCCAAAGGAGTTGCCCGTGAACGAGACCGTACGTCGCTTTTTGCCGATGGTCGATTTTCTGGAGCAGATACTCGGCAAAAACAGCGAAATCGTGCTGCACGATTTCTCGGATCCCGACCACGCCATCGTCGATATTCGCAACGGCATCGTGAGCGGCCGCAAGGTCGGCGGTCCCGCCACCGATCTGGCACTCAAGATCATGCACGACGCCAAGTATCGCGACCTGCCGTTTATTACGGGCTACGAGGGGCGCGGTGCCGGCGGCAAGACGTTGGAGTCAGCGACGTACTTTATCCGCGAGAATGACGAGATCGTCGGTATGCTCTGCGTCAACACCGACCTCTCGACCGTGCGCTCCATCAACGCCATGGCGCAGCAGCTCATGGCGTGCTTCGACGCGGCGCCGACGCGCACGGAGCCCGCCCCTATCGAGGTCGAAAGCCTTTCGGAGTCCACACAGGAGCTCATCGACCGCAGCATTGCCGAGTTGCTGAGCGCGCGCGGGCTGGATGTAGCGTCGCTTGGTCAGAGCGACCGCGTGGACGTCATTCGCCACCTCAACGGCAACGGGGTGTTCATGCTCAAGGGCGCCGTGGCCTGCGCCGCCACCGCGCTGGGCATCTCGGAGCCCAGCGTCTACCGCTACCTGCAAAAAGTCCGCAAGGAGGGCTAACGAGCAAAATGGAGCGCGGCTCCACAAGCGATCCGTCACTTGACAAAAGACCCTGCAGCTCGCACGCGCTGCAGGGTCTTTTTGCATGTCATGTTAAGTTGTGGCCAACGCCTTAGAGAGCGGCGACGACCTCGATCTCGACCAGACCGCCGGCCGGAAGGGCGGCAACCTGGAAAGCGCTGCGCGCGGGGAACGGAGCCTCGAACTTGGAGGCGTAAATCTCGTTCACGGCAGCGAAGTCGGCAATGTCGGCCAGGTAGACCGTGGTCTTGACGACATCGGCAAAGGTAGCGCCGGCAGCGGTCAGCAGGGCCTCGACGTTGGCGAGGGACTGCTTGGCCTGGGCCTCGACGCCCTCGGGCATCTTGCCAGTTGCGGGATCGATGCCCAGCTGGCCGGACAGGAACACCATGTTGCCGGCCTGGATACCAGGGGAATACGGGCCGATGGCTGCGGGTGCGTTATCGGAAGACACGACGGTCTTGCTCATGTTTTTCTCCTTACAATCAAATAGAGAGCGTGAGCGCGGTGTTCGCACCGGGAGGCACAGTTCGGTCTGAACACCGCGCTTGATTGGGATAGTACTCAAGGTTTCCGCGCGATGCAAGATTATTATCACGTTGCGAGAATATTTTATCGCCCAACGGTTTCCCCGAACCGCTGAACGGTTCTCCACGGGGTCAGCCAGCCCAAGCTGCTGAAGACTTTATCCCGCTTGGAGCACGGGCATCGCCTGCCGCAACGGCACCACTATACTTTTGAATATCTGAGCATTTTGAAAGGCAGGATATGACCGCAACCGCCAGTCGAACCACCAACCGCAGACCCGAGCTTTTGGCGCCCGCCGGAGGGCCCGAGCCCTTTGCCGCCGCACTCGCCGCGGGGGCAGACGCCATCTATTGCGGCATGGGCAGCTTCAACGCCCGCCGCAAGGCCACCAACTTTACCGACGAGGCCTTTGAGCAAGCCTGCCGCGCCGCACATCTAGCCGGGTCGCGCGTCTACGTCACGGTCAACATCGTCATCAAGCAGTCCGAGATGGGCGATGCGCTGCAACTCATCCATCGCTGCTCCACGCTGGGCGCCGACGCCTTCATCATCCAGGACTGGGGCCTGTTCTTTGAGGTCAAGCGCACGATGCCCGGCATCGAGACGCACATCTCGACCCAGGCGAACATCCATGATGACCGCGGAACGCTTTGGTGCCGCGAGCAGGGCGCCGACCGCGTGACCCTCTCGCGCGAGCTCTCCATCGACGAGATCGCCGTCATTCACAACGCCGCGCCCGATGTGGACCTGGAGGTCTTTAGCCACGGTGCCATCTGCTTTTGCTACTCGGGTCTGTGCCTGCTGTCGAGCTTTGCCATGGCTGGCCGCTCGGCCAACCGCGGCATGTGCGCCCAGCCCTGCCGCCTACCCTACGAGCTAATTGACGAGAACGGCCGCTCGCTCTCCCCTGCCGGTCGCGAGCGCGCGCTGTGCCCGCGCGACACCAACACGTCGCTGCTTGTTCGCCGTCTGTATGACGCCGGCGCCGCATCGCTCAAGCTCGAGGGCCGCATGAAGGCCCCCGATTACGTGTATTCCATCGTCGACGTGTACCGTCATCAGATTGATGACATGCTGGCCGATGTTTCGACCTCCAAGGATGAGGATGCAGCCCGCCAGCGCCAGCTCAAGCGCTGCTTTAATCGCGACTTTACGCACGCCTACCAGGATGGCACCTCGGGCGACGAGATGATGAGCTACGAGCGCTCCAACAACCGCGGCCAGATTGTGGGCACGGTGCTGGGCAGCCGTCTGGCCAACCGCGATGTACGCGGACTCAAGCCCGACGATCGCCGTCGCCGCGCCGCCATCGCCCGCATTGAGCTGCTTGAGCCCGTGGGCAAGGGCGACCTGCTGGAGCTTCGCCACGATAACGAGTTTGACCAGTTCCTGACCACCATTGCCGCCGATGATGCCGCTGCCGGCGATGTTATCGAGTGTCGCGTGCCCCGTAGCATGCCCGAGGGCTGCCGCGTGCGCGTGATTCGAAGCCAGCGCGCCATTGACGCCGCCGGCGCCGCACTCAAGCGCGATGTGCTGCGCCGCCGCGCCGTAGACGTGTCCGTTGTGGCGCGTCTGGGCGAGCCGTTTGCCGTTACGCTCACCTGTTGCGACGATCCTTCGCTTACGGCCACGGCCACGGGCTTTACCGTCGAGGCTGCCAAGACCCGCGCCGTCGAGGCATCCGATCTGGTTGAGCACGTCGGGCGCATGGGCTCCTCTCCCTTTGAGGCCGCAAGCTTTGACGTTTCGCTCGACGCCGGCTGCGGTATGGGCTTTTCCGCCGTGCACAAGGTGCGCGCCGCCGCTTGTAAGGCGCTGGAAGAGGCCATTCTGGCACCGTACGAGGAGCGCGCGAAAACGCTCGAGCTGCCGGCGTTTGTAACCAGTGATTCCCGCCCCGCGCCCGAGCACTACCGCGACGAGCCGCAGATCTGCGCCACCGTCACCTCGCTCGAGGCCGCCGAGGCAGCCCGCGCGGAGGGTGCAACGCGCATCAATATGACCACCGACGCGCTCGAGGCTGTCGGACTCTCCCCTGCCGATGCATTTGAGCAGGGTATCGTGCCCGTGCTCGACGAGGTCTGCCGCGCCGTTGACCACGTACGCGTCGACCCGTGGGTTGTTGCCGGCGCCACGGTCGCTATTGGCAACATCTCTGAGCTTGCCCTGGCCGCCCAGGTTGGCGCCACGGCCGAGATTCGCTCTTGCCTGCCAGTGCACAACACGCCCTGCATGGAGGCGCTTGCCGAGCGCGGCGCCGGTGCTTTTTGGCTCTCGCCCGAGATCACGCTCGACGAGATTGTCTCGCTCGGCGCCGCCGCGCCCGCTGCTCTGGGCATCACCGTCTTTGGCCGCCCGCGCGTCATGACAAGCGAGCATTGCATTCTGCAGGTTGCCAACGGCTGCATCCACGATTGCGCCAACTGCCGCCTGCGTGCCCGCAAGCTCTCGCTCAAGAATATCGACGGAAAGGTCATGCCCGTCCGCACCGACATCCATGGCCGCTCTCGCTTGTACGACGCCTACCCCATCGACCTCACGCCACAGGTACCACAGCTGCTCGACGCCGGCGTGCGTCGTCTCATGGTGGACGGAACGCTGCTCGAGGCGGATGAGGTGGGTCGTGCCGTCGCCCGCGTCCGTCGCGCCGTCGAGGCGGCTCAAGCCGGCCGTAAGCCCGCCGCCCGCCTGCGCGGGGCGACCTCGGGCTGCATGTTTGTGGGAATTAGCTAACTGAAAGGCTTACACGTGAACGAAGAACCTCAAGTCCTCTACTGCGACGCCTGGCTCATGGCCATCGACAAGCCCGCCGGCATGATCGTCCACGGCGACGGCACCGGCGAGCGCACGCTTACCGACTACGCCAGCGACCTGCTGTTGGCGATGGGCGACGGCTTTGCCGCAACCGACATGCAGCCGCTCAACCGCCTGGACCGTGACACCACCGGCGTGGTGCTGTTTTCGCTCGACAAGCAGACGCAGCCCGCCTTTGACCAGATGGTCATCGACCACGCTTTCGAAAAGCACTACCTGGCGCTCGCCGAGGGCAAGATCGACTGGAACGAGAAGCTCATCGACAAGCCCATCGCCCGCGACCGTCACGACAGCCGCAAGATGCGCGTCGGCGCCAGTGGCAAGCCGTCTCAAACGCGCGTGAAGGTGCTCAAGCGTCTTAAGAGCCGTCGTGGCCTGCCCACGCGCTCGTATATCGATGTCGAGCTGCTCACCGGCCGCAAACACCAGATCCGCGTGCATCTGGCGAGCGAGCGTCATCCCTTGGTGGGCGACGAGCTCTACGGCACGCCGCGTCCCTGCGGCCTGATGCTCCATGCCCACAGCGTGTCCTTTACGCATCCCGTAACCGGAGAGCACGTCCACATCGAAGCCCCCTACCCCTGGGAGCCCTAAAGCCTGCCGAAAAGGGACAGGTTTATTTTGGCAGGTTTTATCTGGGCAATCGTCAAAACCAAGACAAAAGTTCCTACCCCTTTGTGGTGGTTTTGGCCTTAGCCCGTCCCCTGCTGTTAGACCGTGATGACGTTGTCCATTGCCCGGTACTTGGCAGGGACATCGCCTGCGGTAATAATCGTTGCGTCACGGAAGTCCGCGAACTTGACGGGCGCCACCATGCCAAATTTACTGGCGTCCGAGATTACGAAGCGCTTGGCCGTATGGCGCATCGAGATACGCTTTACTTGCGCCTCCTCGATATCGGGCGCCGTGAAGCCCTGCTCGGCGGCAATGCCGTTAGAGCCCCAAAAGCCACAGTTGAAGTTGTAGCGGTCTAAGGTTGCCAAGGCATCGGGGCCAACGAGCGCCTCGGTCTCGGGTTTGAGCTCGCCGCCCAGCACCACGGTACGCATGCCGCGCAAAGCAAGGCGTTGAGCATGGAGCACGGAATCGGTCACATAGGTGACATCTTCAAGGTGTGGAAGATGCTCGATGAGCCTGAGCGTCGTCGAGCCCGAGTCGATGTATACAAAGCTCTCAGGCTCCACAAGCGCCGCCGCACGGGCGCAGATACGCTCCTTGTCATCGTTATGGAGGTCGCTGCGCTCATTAAGCGTTAGGTCGCGCGTCACGTGCGCGCGCTCAAGACTCGTCGCTCCACCGTGGACCTTGGCGATGCGATGCGCTCGGTCGAGCGTCTGCAGGTCGCGCCGAATGGTAGACGCCGTTACGCCCAGGGCTTCGGCAAGCTCCGGCACGGTAACCGAGCCGGCCTGCTGCACCATCGACACAATCGCGTTGAGCCTATCTTCCGCAAGCATCGTTTACTCCTCCTCGGGGTACACGACTCCCCAGTCGGCGCGAAGCTTGGTCATAAGCTTCATAACATCAGAAGCATAATCCAGCAGCTCGCGCTTAGAGTCGTCGCCGGCAACGGCCTTCTCAAGATCGGCCATCTCATAGCAAAGGGCGTAAGCCTCGGTGCCGGCGTGGACCTCCTCGCGGTGGCCGTCCGCAGTCCACACGATGGTCGCGTGATCGGCGCGCGGATACTCGTTGACCTCGATATAGCACTTGTCGAAGCTAATAATCGAGCGCTTGGGTTGCTTGGAGTGGAGTGTGAGGCTCACAACGCCCAGCTGCTGCTCGGCATTACGGCAGACGATGCCGCCCGCAACGTCAACGCCGGTCTCGCAGGTGTTGCCCAGCGAAATGACCTCAGCGGGCTGGCTTGCCATAAAGAGACGCATGACGGACAGGGCATAGACGCCAATATCGAGCATAGCACCGCCAGCAAGGTTGCGGTTGTAGAAGCGATTGGTCAGATCGCCGTACTCCTTGTAGCTGCCAAAGTTGAGCTGAGCGAGATTCATGCGGCCGAACTCGCCGACATCCATACGACGACGCAGCTCCTGATACAAGGGCATGTGAAGCACCGTGGTGGCGTCCATAAGGACGACGTTGTGCTCGTCGGCGATGGCACGCGCCTCGTCGAGCTCAGCGGAATTGAGGGTAATGGCCTTCTCGCAGAGCACGTGCTTACCAGCTGCCAGAGCGGCTCGCAGGTAGGTGATATGCGTGTTGTGCGGCGTGGTGATATAGACTGCGTCAATGTTCGGATCGGCGTAGAGGTCCTCGACCGTCTCGTATACCTTCTCAACGCCATACTGCTCTGCAAAAGCTTGAGCCTTGGACAGGGTGCGGTTGGCAACGCCCGCAAGCTTGCGGCCGGCAAGAGCGAGAGATTGGGCCATCTGGTTGGCGATAACGCCGCAACCGATCACAGCCCAACGAAGCTTGGGAGCCGTAAAGATATCATCGGGGAACGGCTTGTCCTGAACCGAAGCGAACGCTGCCTTTGCGGCTGCTTCGGCGTCGAGCGGAGCCTGTTTGGAATCTGCCATTATGTGCCTCCTGAGTCATCGGAAGTCCTTCATTTCCAACAGCCTTATATTCGCACAAATGCGCGCGCATTTGCTTGTATTTGCGTGTTTATTTGTTTATCGGTCATTATTTAACCATAGTTAGCAGATATTTGCGCGGCCATGCGCATCATCGCGCAAGACTCTGCGCGTAAATGCGCATGCGACAAACCTTGTGAAACATATAGGGGCGGAGCACCATAGCCCTAAAGACAGAGCCAGCTGCATTACTTCACCCCTCTGGGGGCACCAGACATCAAAGGACTGTCCCTAGGTGCCGCTTTCGTTGAAGCCTATCCCAGATGGCCAGATATACAAATCTAAAGGCTGTCCCCGTCAACTAGCCGTTTAAGAACGTCCCCAACGACTGCTCATTTAAGTCTGTCCCCAATGAGTAGGGATAGAAAAAAGGCCCGGGTGCCGTGGGGGCATCCGGGCCTTTGCTAGCAACTTGATGTTGCGGGCAGCTTAGAACTTGTGGCCGCACTTCTTGCAGACGCGCAGCTTGTTCTTGCCGTCCTTCTCGTGACCGACGCGGGTAACCTTACCGCACTCGGGGCAGACGAGATTGACGTTGGAGGCGTCGATGGGAGCCTCCTGCGAAACGATGCCGCCCTGCTGGTTGGCAGCGTTGGGCTTGACGGCCTTCTTGACGACCGAAACGCCCTCGACAACGACCTTGTTCTCGGCGGGGAGAGCACGCAGGACAACGCCCTGCTTGCCGCGATCCTTACCAGAGAGAACCTGGACCTTATCGCCCTTCTTGATATACATATATCTCCCCTAACTACAGGGTCTCGGGAGCGAGCGAGACGATCTTCATGTACTTCTTGTCACGAAGCTCGCGAGCGACGGGCCCGAAGATACGGGTGCCGACGGGCGAACCATCGTTGTTGATGACAACGCAGGCGTTCTCATCAAAGCGAATGTAGGAGCCATCCTTGCGGCGGATCTCCTTAACGGTGCGAACGACGACGCAACGGACAACGTCCTTCTTCTTGACGTTGGCGCCAGGGGTAGCCTCCTGGACAGCACCGATGAACACATCGCCGATGCCTGCATAACGACGCTTGGAACCGCCAAGCACCTTGATGCAGCGAATCTTGCGAGCGCCGGAGTTGTCGGCGACGTTCAGCATGGTTTGCATCTGAATCATGGTAGATGTTCCTCCGAACTAAGAACCGAAGAGAGGTGCGCAGCCTTTAGGCGGCCTGTGGTATGCAAACCAGGCATACGCACATCTTCGGAAACGTACAAGTCGTAAGAGCGACTGCTTATTTAGCGCGCTCGACGACCTCGATGAGGCGCCAACGCTTCATCTTGGACATAGGACGGGTCTCCATAACGCGGACGGTGTCGCCCACGCCAGCCGTGCACTCCTCGTCGTGAGCGTGCAGCTTCTTGGAGCTGGTCATCATCTTGCCGTACTTGGGGTGACGCTTGCGCTCGGTGATGGTGACAACAATGGTCTTGGCACCGGAGACGGAGGTAACGACACCCGTACGGACCTTACGCGAGTTACGCGAATCAGTCATGTTCTCTCCTTAGGTCCTACTCGGCGACAGCGGACTTCTCCGCTGCGATCTCGCGGGCGCGCTGCTCCGTGAGGACGCGAGCGATGTCCTTCTTCACGGTGTTGACGCGAGCGGTGTTGTCCAGCTGGCTGGTGGCCATCTGGAAACGAAGGTTAAAGAGCTCGGCGCGCATTTCCTTCAGCTTCTCAACGAGCTGAGCGTCCGAGAGCTCACGAATCTCTGCGGGCTTCATTAGTTCTCCTCCTTGGCGGCGGCGGCGTCCTCAGCAGCCCACTTGGCCTCGAGAGCGGCCTCCTCAGCCATCTCCTTCTCGATGCGCTGCTCAGCGTTCTTAGCAGCAACAATCTTGGTCTTGATGGGAAGCTTGTGCTGTGCAAGACGCAGAGCCTCGCGAGCGACCTCCTCGGGCACGCCCTTGACCTCGAACATGATGCGGCCGGGCTTGACGACGGCCACCCACTCCTCGGGGTTACCCTTACCAGAACCCATGCGAGTCTCAGCAGGCTTCTTGGTGATGGGCTTATCGGGGAAGATCGTGATGTAGACACGACCGCCACGCTTCATGTAGCGGGTCATGGCAATACGAGCGGCCTCGATCTGACGGTTGGTAATCCAATGGGCCTCGAGAGCCTGGATACCAAACTCGCCGAAATGCAGCTCGGTATTACCCTTGGCCTGGCCCTTCATGGAGCCACGCTGCACCTTGCGGTGAAGAATACGCTTAGGGGCAAGCACTACTGACCCCTCCTCTCGGAGTTACGACGACGAGGACGGGAAGAGCCCTCGAGTGCAGGGTTGGGAACAGGCTGGCCCGGGAGCTTCTCACCCAGGTAGATCCAGACCTTCACGCCGCAAGCGCCCATGGTGGTGCTGGCGACAGCCGTGCCGTAGTCGATCTTGGCACGGAGGGTGTGCAGAGGCACGCGACCCTCACGGTACCACTCACGACGGCCCATCTCGGCACCGCCGAGACGACCGGAGCACTGGATACGGATGCCCTTAGCGCCGGCCTTGCGGGCGGACTGGACAGCCTTGCGCATAGCGCGACGGAAGGCAACGCGGCCCTCGAGCTGCTCGGCGATAGACTGAGCAACGAGGTTGGCGTCGAGCTCGGGGCGCTTGATCTCGACAACGTCGACGGAGAGCTGGCCCTTGGAGACGCCAGCGACCTTCTCGAGCTCGGTGCGGAGGGTATCGATCTCGGCACCCTTCTTACCGATGACAACGCCGGGGCGAGCGGTGAGGATGATGACCTTCACCTTGTCGCCAGCGCGCTCGATCTCGACGCGGGAGACAGCTGCGCGGGAAAGACGCTTCTCGAGGTACTTACGAATCTCGAGATCGTTACCGAGGGTCTTAGCGTAATCCTTCTCTGCGAACCAGCGGGAGCGCCAGTTCTCGGTGATGCCAAGACGGAAGCCGGTGGGGTAGACTTTCTGACCCATACAGCTTTACGCCTCCTTTCGAGGAGCAACGACGACGGTGATGTGGGAAGTACGCTTCAGAATGCGAGAAGCGGAACCCTTGGCGCGGGGACGGATGCGCTTAAGCGTCGGACCCTCGTCAACATAGGCAGCGGCGACAACCAGGTTGTCGGCACGCAGACCGTTGTTGTTCTCGGCGTTCGCAACGGCGGAACGGAGAACCTTCTCGACATCCACGGCGACGGCGCGGTCGCAGAAGTGGAGGATGTCGAAGGCCTGAGCGACAGGCTTGCGGCGGATCAGATCGACCACCAGGCGGGCCTTGCTGGGGGAAACACGCACGTACTTAGCGACGGCGCGAACCTCGGTGGCCTCAGTTTCAATAGACTTAGTTGCCATTTACGGTTAACCCCCTATTTGGCCTTGTGGCCACGGAACGTACGAGTCGGCGCGAACTCGCCGAGCTTGTGACCAACCATGGACTCGGTAACATACACGGGCACATGCTTGCGGCCGTCGTGGACGGCGATGGTGTGACCAACCATCTCGGGGAAGATGGTGGACGCGCGGGACCAGGTCTTCACGACGTCCTTCTTGCCAGCCTCGTTCATCGCGGTGATACGCGAGAGAAGGCGAGTCTCCACGAACGGGCCCTTTTTGAGACTTCTGCTCATAAGTGCTTTCTCCTAAAACTCGGTATCCGAAATTACTTCTTACGGCGACGAATGATGTGCTGGTTCGAGACCTTCTTCTTCTTGCGCGTACGAAGGCCCTTCGTCGGCTTACCCCAGGGGGTAACAGAGGGACGACCAGAGGTGTGGTTCTTGCCCTCGCCACCGCCGTGCGGGTGGTCGACAGGGTTCATGACGGTACCGCGGACGGTCGGGCGCACGTTCATGTGACGCTTACGGCCGGCCTTGCCGATGACGATGTTGGAGTGATCGGCGTTGCCGACCTCACCGACGGTGGCGCGGCAGGTAACGAGGATGCGGCGCATCTCGGAGGAAGGCATACGGACGATGGCGTACTTGCCCTCCTTACCCATCAGCTGGCAGGAGTTACCGGCGGAACGGGCGATAGCAGCGCCCTTGCCCGGCTGGAACTCGACGGCGTGGATGAGCGTACCGACGGGGATGTCGGCGAGGGGCAGAGCGTTGCCCGGCTTGATGTCGGCGTCAGAACCGGACATGATGGTCTGACCGACCTCGAGGCCCTTGGGGGCCAGGATGTAGCGCTTCTCACCGTCAGCATAGTGCAGCAGAGCGATGCGAGCGGAACGGTTCGGATCGTACTCGATCGTGGCAACCTTGGCGGGCACGCCGTCCTTGTTGCGCTTGAAGTCGATCACGCGGTAACGACGCTTCACGCCGCCGCCCTGGTGGCGGGTGGTGATGCGGCCGTTGTTGTTACGACCGGCCTTCTTGGGCAGGGGCTCGAGAAGAGACTTCTCGGGCTTGGTGCAGCTGATCTCGGAGAAGTCGGAGATCGTCTGCCAACGCCTACCAGCGGAGGTCGGCTTAAGGTGCTTTACAGCCATTACAATCCCTTTCAATAGGAATCCGTTAGCCATCGCAGACAGGGATTCGAGGTTCTGCCTCGGGTGCGATGACACCGGACGTATACACGGTTCCGGGCGTGTCCATTTTATACGCCCAAAACCTTGAGCTCTCGCCTCCCCTAGTTGGGAGGCATGAGCTCACTCAACAGCAGCGAGTCTTAGGCCTGGTTGCCAAAGACCTCGATGGTGTCGCCCTCGGCCAGCGTGACGATGGCCTTCTTCCAAGAACGGGTCTTGCCGGCGACATAGCGCACGCGCTTGGTCTTGGGCTTGACCGTCAGGGTGTTCACGCGAACGACCTTGACGCCGAAGATCTCCTCGACAGCGTCCTTGATCTGATACTTGTTAGCATCCTTGGCGACCTCGAACGTGTACTTGTTCAGCTCCATGCCGGAGAAGGAACGCTCGGACACGATCGGACGGATGATGATCTCGTGGGCGGTCATTTATGCAAGCACCTCCCCGAAGTGAGCGGCGATGTCGGCGGGCATCAGCACAGCGTTGTTGTTGACGAGATCGTAGGTGTTGGCCTCGTCGGCAGTGATGATGAACGTCTTGGGAATGTTGCGGAACGACAGGTAGGCGTTGACGTCCTCATCGCGAACGATGATGGTCAGACGCTTGCCCTCAAGGCCGAGAGCCTTGAGCATGGCGACGGCAGCCTTGGTGGAAGGCTTCTCGAAGCCGTAGTCGTCGACGAGCACGAGCTCGCCATCGGCCAGCTTGGCGGACAGCGCGGAGCGCATAGCCAGCTTGACCTCCTTGTTGTTCATACGCTTAGCGTAGGAACGGGGCTTGGGGGCGAAGACAACGCCACCGTGACGCCACTGGGCAGCACGGATGGAACCCTGGCGGGCACGGCCGGTGCCCTTCTGACGCCAAGGCTTCTTGCCGCCACCGGAAACCTCAGAGCGGCCCTTAGCGGACTGGGTGCCCTGACGCCAAGAGGCCATCTGGCACTTGACGATGTGGTGCATAACGTGGATGTTCGGCTCGATGCCGTACACCTCAGCGGCGAGCTCGGCCTCGGCGACCTTCTTGCCCTCGCTGTTCTTTACTTCAAACTTTGCCATTTAAGTGTTCTCCTTGGTATGACGCTGGGCTAAATGGGCTGGGCCCTTAGGCCATACGGATGGCGACGAGACCATTCTTGGCACCCGGGACAGCGCCCTTGACCAAGATGAGGTTCTGCTCGGCATCGATGCGGACAACGGAAAGGTTCTTGACGGTAACGCGCTCGTTACCCATGTGACCGGCCATCTTGACGCCCTTGAGGACGCGCGCAGGATAGGCGCACTGACCGATAGAACCGGGGTGACGCTGGAAGTGAGAACCATGCGTCATAGGACCGCGGCGCTGACCCCAGCGCTTGATGCGACCCTGGAAGCCCTTACCCTTGGAGGTACCGATGACGTCGACCTTCTCGACATCAGCGAAATCAGCGACGGTGACGACCTCGCCGACCTTGTGCTCCTCGCCGTTCTCGACGCGGACCTCACGAAGGAAGCGGACAGGCTCGACGCCAGCCTTGGCGAAGTGACCAGCCATGGGCTTGTTCACATTCTTGGCCTTGATGTCGCCGAAACCGATCTGGACGGCGTCATAGCCGTCGGTTGCCTGAGTTTTAACCTGCGAGACAGCGCAGGGGCCAGCCTGGATGACCGTGACGGGAACGACGTTGTCGTCCTCGTCCCAAACCTGGGTCATGCCAATCTTGCGGCCGAGAATCATGCTGATCAAGATATGATCCCAACTCTCGCGTGGTCTTGGGACAATGCGTACACCACCGAGCGTACGCCCCTAGAGGACCACTACTTACACGACGTGCTCCCCAGCCTTGTATTTCGCCCGGACTACCTGACAACCCTATTAAGCAGGCATTTTGTCCAGCCAGAATACTCCCCTGGTTTCACACAGCTGTTTAGTATACACGGCTGCGGGCGTATCCATCGAGATTCATATTTCACTCACATTGTTTACGCAGGTAAAGTGCGTGGAGTCGCCTGGGCTTGGCAGAGGGGCGGCGAAATATATTAAGTTTGCTGCTCTACAGTCCTGCGCAAGACGGAAAGCACATTAAGTGCTTTCCTTTGCGTGCGGAACTCGCGACAAACTTAATATATTTCGCCGCCCCTCTGCCAAGCTCGGGAGACGACACGTTGATGTCTGCTTAACTCTGCTCGCTCAGCTAATTACTTTGTTGGGGGTCCACTATTTGCTGGAGGGTGAACTTGCATTGCATTGGCTCGCCTTCTGCTTGTGGCTTTGCCTCATCGAAATCGAAGATCATGATGGCGCAGTTGGGGAGTTTTGTTGGGAGCTCGAAACCCTCTGGGGCTGCAGCCTTGATGAATTGGCGGCTGGCGCTGCCGTGGCTTACTGCTAGGAGGGTTTCGATGCCCTCGGAGCCCATGATATTGGTGAGGGTGGCTACCATGCGTTCTTGCAACGCCTTGCTTCCCTCTCCTCCGAAGGGGACCAAGTCCTCGCCCGGATCCCAGACGTCGGTGGGTAGCGCGTCGTGGGGGCCTTCTTCGAAGGTGCCGTAGCAGCGTTCGATGATGCCTTCGCAGGGCTCGACTGCGGCGTCCGGACCGAGGAGTTCGCATGCGACGAGACTTGCCGTGTCCATGGCTCGGCCCAAGGGTGATGAGACCACTTTGTCGGGGACGACGCCGTTGGCTTTGAGCCACGCGGCCGCTGCCTGCGCCTGCTGGCGACCCAAATCGGTGAGCGGTGAATCGCAGCGACCCTGGACCAGCTTTTTGACGTTGAACTCCGTCTGACCGTGGCGGAGTAGGTATAGTCGCTTCATGCTCTCCCCTTCTGTATAACTTGCTTTGCCGGCGCAGCCCTACTCGTGGGTATGGCCTACGTAGTCTTCATCGATCGTAATCTTGGCAATCGACTTGGGGTATTCCGACTCGACCCGTTTCGCCAACGCGTGCTTTAAGTCTTCGGCACTCATCTGCAGATCCGCGGGACGCACGCAGTCAAAGATCACGTTGGTGTGCGTAGGACCCGGCACGCAGCGAAGGTCGTGAATCGAAAGGCGGCTATCGATCTGTTGAGCCATTGCGTTGATGCGCAGGCGCATGCTCGCCACCTTTGGATCGTCGGTCACGATGGGATCGTAGTGAAGCGTGACAATCATGCCGTCTTCGTTCCTAAACGCCTGCTCGATGTTATCGAGCGTGTCGTGACTGTCCATCGGGCTGGCCTCGGCTGCCATCTCGGCGTGAGCGCTTGCGAACTTCCTGCCTGGGCCGTAGTCGTGAACCATTAGGTCATGGACGCCCAAGACGCCGGGATAGCTCATGATCTTGCTGCGAATATGCTCGACGAGCTTAGTATCGGGCGTCTGGCCCAAAAGCGGGCTCACCGTATCTTGGATAAGCTCAAAGCCGCTCCAGCCAATATAGGCGCCAACGGCAAGGCCGACCCACGCGTCAAGATTGATGCCCGTCACCTGCGAAACAACTGCGCACGCCAGCACGGCACCCGTGGCAAGGACATCGTTCTTGGAATCCTGAGCCGTCGCATGCAGTGTCTCGGACTCGATACGGTCGCCGAGCTTTTGGTTGAGGGCCGCCATCCAGAGCTTTACGACCATCGAAAGCACGAGAACTGCCACCAGGGCAAGCGAGAACTCGACAGGTTCGGGGTGGATGATGCGCTCAACCGAGGACTTCACCAGCTCAACGCCGATCAGCAGCACGAGCGCCGCCACGACCAGACCCGAGAGATACTCGTAGCGGCCATGTCCGTAAGGATGCTCGGGGTCCGCCGGCTTGCTCGCCAGCTTAAAGCCCAGCACGCTCACGATATTCGAGCTGGCATCGGACAGGTTGTTCATGGCATCCGCCACAATCGAAACCGATCCCGACAGCACACCAATTGCGCCCTTCGCAGCACAAAGCGCAACATTAGCGAGAATACACACCATGCCCGTCAACGTGCCCACGCGCGCACGGTCGCCCTGCGCACGACGAACGATCCACTCGACCATCTTCATCAGCCCCCACGGTACTGCCTATATATATCTATTGCTCAAACGGATTGTAGTGTAGCCACTTTGTCCTTCAGATACAAAAAGGCCGCGACCCACACGGGCCACGGCCTTGGAGCATGGCAAAGGAATCGTCCTTGTGTCGCACAGGTTTACGCGCTTACTTCGGCCACGCTCTTCGAGGTTTCGGGTGAATCGGCTCCGTCCCCCATCGTCTGTCCCTTCGCCGGCACCACGCCAAAGCAGTAGCTCAGCGCCGCAGACACCGCAAATGCCACACCGCCGGCAGCGCAGCACCACAGCAGGTTCGAGATGCCGCCCGTGGCAAAGCCAATGACCATGAGGACATTCGTCATGCCGATGGTATAGGCCGTAACGTGGCCCACGGCTGCAACAAGGCCTCCGACGGCGCCGCCAATGGCCATGCACGTCAGGCACCTGCCATATTTAAAGCCGCAGCCGTACAGCGCCGGCTCGCTTACGCCGCCAAGAACACCCGAGATTGAGTAGCCCAGCATGAGCGCCTTCTCGTCCTTATCCGCAACGCGGAGCGACGCGCCAAAAGGCATGCCCCAAACGGCGAACGTCGCCATCGTCGCGGCAATCAGGATGCACGAATCCGTTCCCACACTCATAAACTGCGCGTACGCAAGCGATAGAACGACGTTGCTGACGCCCGCTATCTTTAGGAACTCCCAGCCCGCGGCAAGCCCCATGAGCGTGAGCAGCGACACGATGCCACCGGAATTGCCAAGCATAAACATAAGCTGGCCCAACAGCATGCCCAGATAGCTGCCCGCCGGTGCCGTAATACACAGCAAAACCGGAACCATGACAAGCATGGTCGCAAACGGAACAAACGAAAACGCCACGGCCCTAGGGATAACGCGCTTAAAGAAACACTCCACTCGCCATAGCACAGGCACCGAAAGGAGAACTGGAATAACAGTCGTCGTGTAATCGTTGACCGGCGCAGGAAGCAGACCATACACGGAAGTCATCGATGCCCCCGTCGTCGATGCGGCATCGACGAGCTTAAGCAGATCGGGCGCAATCAATACGCCGCCCAGCATCATGCCCAGCTGCTCCGAGCAACCGAGCTGGCGGGCGGCCGCCCAACCAAGATAAATGGGCAAAAAGTAGTAGCCGGCGTTATAGAGCCAACTGTAGAACAGGCGATAGATTTCGGAATCGGCAGACCATAGGCCCAGCATGCCTTCGCCCATAATGACGGCGACGGTGCGGAACAACGCCGCGCAGACAATAAACGGCAGCGCCGACATCATGCTTTTGGACAGATAGTCCACCACGGCCATGGCGTTTGATGAAACCGTCGTTGTAAACGAGGTGTTAGAAACTTGTGACACAGGAACCCTTTCCCAATGTGACATGCGGACTGTCCCTTTGTTACATCGTGCTGTACCGACCGATTGCGCGGTACTTTTCGTAACGGAGGTTTGTGAGGGTCGCGTCGTCGAGCTGCCCAAGCGCATCGAAGGCAGCAAATGCCGAGGACATGACGGCACCGGCGATCTCCTCATGAGACAGGCCCCTATCGTCAACAATGCCGTCGATGATGCCGAGCGCCAACAGATCGGGGGCCGTGAGCTTAAGCGCCTCGGCGGCCTCATTCGCGCGCTCGGTATCCTTCCACAGGATCGACGCACAGGCCTCGGGGCTCACGACCGAATAGGCCGAGCTCGAGAGCATCAGGATGCGGTCGGCCACGGACAGCGCCAGCGCGCCACCAGAGCCGCCCTCGCCTGTCACCACCGAGACAATCGGTGTCTTAAGGCCGCTCATCTCCATGAGATTCTGGGCAATCGCCTCGCCCTGGCCGCGCTCCTCGGCACCGATGCCGCAAAACGCGCCCGAAGTATCGACTAGGCACAGAACCGGTCGACCAAACTTTTCGGCTTGGCGCATCAGGCGACGTGCCTTGCGGTAGCCCTCGGGATGCGCCATACCAAAGTTGCGGCGCATACGCTCTTTGGTCGTGGTGCCGCGCTCAATGGCGATGACCGTTACGGGGCGTCCGTCTTTCCAGCCAATGCCAGCCACCACAGCGGCGTCGTCGCCAAAGTAACGGTCGCCGTGCAGCTCCACAAATCCATCCAGGCCCAGCGAGATCATCTCACCCGCCGTGGCGCGATCTGCCGAGCGGGTCTGCTTGACAATCTCGAGCGCGGTTTTTGGTGCCGCCGAGCGCTTAAACAAGTGTCCCAGCTTTTTGCCGCGGCGACCCGTATGCACGATCTCATGCGGTGCCCCCAGGCCGGGCGCGTGCCCTTCGTGCAGCGCCAGCAGCTCGCCTACCGTGAGCGCAATCTCGCCACGCGGAACAACGGCATCGCAAAAGCCGTGCTCCAGCAAAAACTCGGAGCGCTGGAATCCCTTGGGCAGGCGCTTGTGCATGTTCTGCTCGATCACGCGCGGGCCGGCAAATGCCGTCAGGGCATCGGGCTCGGCCAGGATAATGTCGCCCTCCATGGCAAAGCTCGCGGTTACGCCTCCGGTCGTGGGGTCGGTGAGCACCGTGATATACAGGCCGCCCGCCTCGCTGTGACGCCTAACCGCCGCAGAAATCTTGGCCATCTGCATAAGCGATGTCACGCCCTCTTGCATGCGCGCGCCGCCCGAAACGGTAAAGCCGACGACTGGCAATCCCAGCTCGGTCGCACGCTCAAATGCGCGACAGATCTTCTCGCCCACCACGGAGCCCATCGAGCCCATCATAAAGTTAGCGTCCATAAAGAAGAGCGCGGTATCGCAACCGCAGATTTTGCCCCTGCCGCACACAACGGCATCGCGCTCGCCCGAACGCTCGCTCACGCTCTTGAGCTTATCGGCATAGCCGGGAAACGAGAGGAAGTCCTCCGACGCCAGATTGGCATCCCATTCCTCAAACGTGCCCTCGTCGACCGTCATGCGCATGCGCGCGCGACCGCTCACGCGAAAGTGTTTGCCACAACGAGGGCAGACCTCGAGGTTGTCGTGTAGGCGTGCCTCATCGATCACACGGCGGCACTCCGGGCACTTGATAAACACGTGGCGCGCGGGAAACTCGGCGCACGACTCGGTTATCGGCCCCTCAAGGACATTGACCGTCTTCGCTTTTCTATTCATCAGCATAGAGATGCCCCATCAGATCGGTGTGATACATGCCCGACAAGAACTCGTCGTTTGCCAGCACGTCGAGCTGAAGCTCGCTGTTTTCGCTCACGCCCTCAATCACGAGCTCGCCCAGGGCCGAGCGCATCTTGCGAATGGCGCCGTCACGCGTGGGCGCACACACGATGAGCTTGCCGAGCATGGAGTCGTAGTACGGCGGAACTGTCGCACCGGTAAACATGGCGGAATCCCAGCGCACGCGCGGACCACCCGGCACACGCAACGCGGTGACCGTTCCGCATGACGGCAGAAAGTCCGGCGTTTCGGCATTGATGCGGCACTCCATGGCGTGGTTGCGGACCGGCATGTCCTCCTGCTCAAAGGGCAGAGGCTGGCCGGCTGCCACGCGCAGCTGCCACTTGACCAAGTCGGTATCGGTCACAAACTCCGTAACCGGATGCTCCACCTGCAAGCGCGTGTTCATTTCCATAAAGTAGAAATTGCCGTCGTCCGAATACAGGAACTCGATGGTACCGGCTCCTTCGTAGCCGACGGCACGAGCCAGGTCACGCGCTGCCTTGTGCATGCGAGCACGAATGTCGTCGTGTCCGTCGAGGCACGGCGCGGGGCTCTCCTCGATCAGCTTTTGGTTGCGGCGCTGCACCGAGCACTCGCGCTCGCCGAGCGAAAACACATGGCCCTGCTTATCGGCCATAATCTGCACCTCAACATGGTGCGCCGGCGCGACGAACTTCTCCATGTAGCACTCGCCGTCGCCAAAAACGGCCTCGCCCTCGGCACGCGCCTCGATAAACGCCTTTGCCGCATCTTCCACGCGCTCGACCTTGCGAATGCCGCGGCCGCCACCGCCGGCACGCGCCTTAATAAGCACGGGGCAGCCAATGCGCTCGGCCTCGGCCGTTGCCTCCTCGGGGCTTTTGAGCAAATCGCAGCCCGGCACGATGGGCACGCCCGCCGCGGCAGCCGTTCGACGTGCGGCGTCCTTGTCGCCCATGCTGTCGATCACCTCGGCCGAAGGACCGACAAACGCTAGGCCATACTTGTCGCAGTCGCGTACGAAGCTCGCCTTCTCGGAGAAAAAGCCATAGCCGGGATGAATTGCCTTAGCTCCCGACTTTACGGCACAGGTGAGCACGGCATCGTCGTTGAGGTAGCTCTCGGCAAGACGCGGGCCGCCGATGCAATACGCCTCGTCGGCAAGCTGCGCGTGCAACGCGTCCGCATCGGCCGTGGAATAAACGGCGACGGTCTTGATGCCCATATCGCGGCACGCGCGGATAACACGGACCGCGACTTCGCCGCGGTTGGCGATGAGCACTTTGTCGAACATGAAAACTTCCCTACTTTTCGTGCATGAGTGCAAAAGACATATCGGCGCGGCAGCAAACCTCACCGTTAACGCTCGCAGTACCTGTCGCAAAGCGGAACGGCCCGCGCGCACGCGTGATGGAGCACACCAGATCCACCGTGTCGCCCGGGCGCACCGGACGCTTAAAGCGCACCTTGTCCAGACTCGTGTAGAACGGCGTCGCGCCGCGCGCCTCCTCATCGCCCATCAGCAGCACGCAGCAGTTCTGGGCGAGCATCTCGCACTGAATCACGCCGGGGACCACCGGGTTTCCCGGAAAATGCCCCTGCAAAAAGTACTCGTCGCCCGTAATCGTGATCTTGCCGTGGGCCTCGTCGCCCACCAGCTCGGCTTCGTCAAGCAAAAGCATCGGCTCACGATGCGGCAACAGCTTCTTGAGCTCTTCTTTGTTCATGGACATCACCTATCCGATCCTCATGAGGCAGCTGCCAAACTCCACGAGGTCGCCGTCGACCACGCAGATCTCGAGCACCTCGCCGTCTGCCTCGGCCGTCACCTCGTTGAGAACCTTCATGGCCTCGATGATGCAGAGGGTCTCGCCGGCCTTGACCTTGGAGCCCACGTGCACAAACGGTTCGTCGCCCGGCGCCGGGGCAGCATAGAAAACGCCGACCATGGGAGCGGTCACCTCGGTGCCCTTAGGCTCCGACACGGCGGTAGGTGTCTGCGCGGCGGGTTCCGGTGCGGTGGCAGGCATGGCGACAGGAGCCACCGCCGGAGCAGTCACGGCACCCGGCATAGGCATGGGCACGGCAACCGGCTGTGCGGCGCTCGCGCGCTCGAGCTCGACCGCGGTGCCATCGGGCTCCTCAACGCGCACGCGCGTGAGGCCGCGGTCCTCCATCACATCGGCTATCTCGGCAAGTCTTTTGGAATCCATGCTCTAGCTCCTTGCATATCTACGCAGCGCGATGGCGGCATTGTGTCCGCCAAAGCCCAGATTGGTCGAAAGCGCCCAGGTAAGGTCGGCGCGAACCGCTCGATTAGGCGTGTAATCAAGATCGCAGACGGGATCGGGCGTGTGGTAGTTAATGGTCGGGGGCACCACGCCCTGCTCGAGCGCCATGGCACAGGCCATGACCTCGATGGCGCCCGTAGCACCGATCATGTGGCCGGTCATCGACTTGGTCGACGAGACGTGCGCGGCGCGTGCCGCGTCCTCGCCGAGCGCACGCTTAATGCCCGCCGTCTCGGACGAATCGTTGAGCTTGGTCGAGGTGCCGTGGGCGTTGATGTAGAGGCCCTCGGAAGGCTTAACGTCGCCCTCGGCCACCGCCAGCGATATCGCACGGGCGATGCCGGCAGCCTCGGGATCGGGGCTCGTGATGTGATAGGCATCATCGGTGTTGCCGTAACCCACGACCTCGGCATAAATGTGTGCACCGCGGGCCTGTGCGTGCTCCATGCCCTCGAGCACGAGCACGCAGGCGCCCTCGCCCATCACAAAGCCGTCGCGATTCGCATCGAACGGGCGACAAGCCGTCGCAGGATCGGGGTTGGTGGTCAATGCGCGACAGGACGTAAAGCCTGCAACGGCATCGGGGATAATGGCCGCCTCGGCGCCGCCGGCCAGGATTGCATCGGCATAGCCATGCTTGATGGCGCGGAACGCCTCGCCCACGGCATGGGCCGAGGTCGCGCAGGCGGTCACCACGGGCAGGGTCGGACCCTTTGCCTTGTGGCGGATCGCGATATTGCCCGAAGCCATATTGGGGATCATCATCGCGATCATATAGGGCGATGCGCGGCGGGGCCCCCGATCGGCAATCGTGTGGACGTTGTCGACGAGTGTCTGCATGCCGCCCACGCCCGAACCCACGTAGACGCCCAGGCGCTCGCGATCGATGGCGCCCTCGACATCAAAGCCCGCATCGTGCATGGCCTCGTCCGACGCTGCCAGGGCAAACTGAACGCAGGGGTCCAGGTGCTTGGCATCACGCTTGCCAAAGTACTCGTTGCCGTCAAAACCCTTGACCTCGGCCGCCACCTTAACGGCAAACGCATCGGTATCGAAGTGCGTGATCGGGCCGATACCGCACGTTCCGGCGCACATGGCCGCCCAGGTGGCAAGCGCGGTATTGCCGAGCGGCGATACGGCACCGATACCGGTGATTGCAACTCTCTGTTCCATCTTGGTCTCCTCATCCAAGCCGTTGTTCGGCCCTGGTTTCTACATCGCCATTCCGCCGTCGACGCGCACAACCTCGCCCGTAATGTAGGCAGCCGCATCACTCGCCAAAAAGCGCACCACGCCGGCCACTTCCTCGGGACGCGCCATGCGCCTCAGGGGAATCTGCTCCTCGCACGCCGCGCGGACCTTCTCCGAGAGCTTTGCCGTCATATCGGTCTCGACAAACCCGGGTGCGACCGCGTTCACTCGTACGCCGCGGGGCGCAAGCTCGCGCGCCACCGCCTTGGTCAGGCCGATGACGCCCGCCTTGGAGGCGGCGTAGTTGGCCTGCCCGGCATTGCCCATCAGGCCCACAACCGAGCTCATGTTGATGACGCAGCCGCCGCGCTGGCGCATAAAGGTCTTGGTGAGCGCGCGCGTCGTATTGAACGTGCCCTTGAGATTGACATCGAGCACGAGGTCGAAGGCATCGTCACCCATACGCATGAGCATGCCGTCGCGTGTGATGCCGGCGTTGTTGACGAGCGCCCAAATGGAGCCGAAGTCGTTGAGGACCGTCTCCACGCATGTGTTGACGGCGGCGGGGTCGGCCACGTCACATTGATATGCGCGTGCCGTGGCGCCTGACGCCTCGCAGGCTTCGCACGTCTCGCGCGCCGCATCGACGCTGCCGGCATAGACGACGGCGATATCGTAGCCATCCTCCGCCAAGCCCACGGCACAAGCGCGACCGATGCCGCGCGAGCCGCCCGTGACCAGCGCCACGCGGCGCGATCCGTCGCGCTCGAGCGCGCCGTTGTTCAAGTTGCCCATGTCGTTCCTTTCGGGTTACAGCCCTGTGGGCTATGCGAGCTCGTCGGCAATAGCTGCGACCTGTTCGGCCGTTTCGCACGAATACACACGAACGTCGCTCAGCGTACGCTTGACCAAGCCGGACAGCGTTTTGCCGGGGCCGACCTCAATAAACGTGTCGATGCCTTTATCCTGCAGAGCATGCAGCGTGTCGACCCATCGCACGGCATGACTTACCTGGCTGGCCAAGACATCCGACGCTGCTCGCGGGTCCGCCGGATAGGGCGCCGCCGTCATATTTGCCATAACAGGAATGAGCAACGGGGACGGCGCGTGACCGGCATCGATATATGCAGCAAGGCCACAGGTCGCCTCGGCCATATAGGGGCTATGGAATGCACCCGACACCGCGACCTTCATGGCCCGGCCACCAGCCTCTTTTACCAGGACGTCGAGGGTCTGCAACGCATCGGGTGCTCCGGCCACAACCGTCTGCTGGGGGCTGTTGTAGTTGACCGGCCAACAGTCCTCGCCGGCCTGTTTTGCCAAGCCCTCGACCTGCGCCGCATCGAGTTTGATGACGGCGCGCATTCCGCCGGGATGACGCTCGGCCGCCGTGGCCATCAATGCCGCGCGCTCACACACGAGCTCAAAACCCGCTCTTGTATCGAATGCCCCCGCAAAGGTGAGTGCAGTGACCTCGCCCAGCGAGAATCCCGCACAGGCGGCAGGCACCACGCCGCGCTCGCGCAGAGCGGCGGCGACAGCCAAGTCGTGCACGAACACGCAAGGCTGCGTGTTCTCGGTCTGCGAGAGCTCCTCTTTCGAGGCGCTCCGGCACTGCTCGCTCGTCCCCGGGCGCACCTCATCGGCGATTGTAAACACCTCGGCAGCCGCCGGCGATGCCTCGATGAGGTCGACGCCCATCGCGGGATGCTGGGCACCCTGACCGGCAAACAGAAACGCTACGCTACCCATGCGGACGCACCCTTCAGGACATGCTCGGCGCCATCGACAAGATCGTCGACGATTTCGCGTGCGCTCTGGCGTTCGTTGACCATGCCGGCAATCTGTCCGCACAAATACGAACCCTCTTCGTAATTACCGTCCTTTGCGGCTTTACGAAGCGCGCCTGTGCCCATGGCCCCAAGCTCCTCGGGGCTTGCGCCCGCCGCCTCGTTCTTGGCATACGCGTTGGTGAAGGGGCTCTTGAGGGCGCGAACCGGATGTCCCGTCGAGCGACCGGTCGCACGCGTCGACGTGTCGCCTGCCTTGAGCACCAGCTCTTTGTACTGTTCGGATACGGTGCACTCGTTTGCGACCAGAAAGCGTGTTCCCACCTGGACGCCGGCAGCGCCGAGCATAAAGGCGGCCGCCACACCGCGGCCATCGGCGATGCCGCCAGCCGCAACCACGGGAATATCGACCGCATCGACAACCTGCGGCACCAGCGCCATCGTCGAGGTCTCTCCAATATGGCCGCCTGATTCGGTGCCCTCGGCAACCACGGCAGTTGCTCCGCGACGCGCCACGAGACGCGCCAGCGCCACCGAAGCCACGACGGGTATGACCTTGATGCCTGCATCGTTCCAGGCCTTCATGTACTTGGTGGGATTGCCGGCGCCGGTCACCACAACGGGCACCCGCTCATCAATCACCACTTGTGCGACCTCGTCGACAAACGGGCTCATGAGCATAACGTTGACGCCAAAGGGCTTATCCGTCTTGGCGCGCAGCTCGTGAATCTGATCGCGCAGCCAGTTTGCGTCGGCATTCATGGCCGCGATAATGCCTAAGCCGCCCGCCTCGGACACGGCAGATGCCAGCGAGGCGTCGGCAATCCAGGCCATGCCACCCTGGAATACGGGCTTTTCGATGCCGAGCAGATCGCAGAGAGGAGACTTGAGCATCACTACTTCTCCAATGCCGCCTCGACCGTATCGACGAACTCGCCGACCGTCTTGGGGTTCTCCTCGGTATCGAGCTCAATGCCAAACTCGTCCTCGACGGCAACGAGGATCTCGACGGTACCCAGGCTGTCGAGGCCAATCTCCTCGAGCGTGGACTCGGGCTTCATCTCGACATCGTCAAGGCCGGCGGTCTCTCGGATAACGTCGCAAACGCGCTCGAAGGTCTTCTGATCTGCCATGGTAGTTCTCCTTTGTTTGTGCCCCAGGGGCGTTTTCATTTCCTATGTGCAACTACTTCCAGCGAAGTAGATAGCCACCTACATCCAAGCCGGCGCCAAATCCGACCAGGGCGATGGTGTCGCCCGCGTGCAGCGCCCCGGTATTTGCCAGTCGATCGAGAGCAAGCGGAATACAGGCGCTCGAGATGTTGCCGGTTTCACGCAACGTTCGGACCACACGTTCATCCGGCACACCCAGGCGCTTGACCGCCTGGCTCAAGATTCGTTCGTTAGCCTGATGGAATACAAAGTGGTCGATGTCCTCGACCGCGATGCTCGCATCGCAGGCGAGCTTGTTGACCGTGTCGCAGATGGCATTGACGCCAAACTTGAAGACACGACGACCGTTCATGGAAAGCACGCTTTCGCGGTCCTGCGCCGTCTTATACGGCGAGAAGCCCGCCAATCCGGGGACGCGCAGTGTTTCGACGTCGGGCACCGTCGAAAGCTCAACAGCAAGGGGATTCTCTCCCCCAGCCCCTATGACCGCAGCACCCGCGCCATCGCCAAAGAGCACGCAGGTGGCACGGTCGGTCCAGTCGAGCGCGCGCGTCATCTGCTCGGCAGCAACGACAAGCACGCGCTCGGCACGGCCGCGGGCGATATAGCCCTCGGCGACATCGAGCGCAAATACGAAGCCGGCACAAGCCGCCGAGACATCGAAGGCAGGGCACGTCGCGCCTAGTCGCTCAGCAACGGCACACGCCTCAGCGGGAACAAGGTGGTCACCCGTCGTCGTCGAGCAGACGATCAGATCCAGCTGGCTCGCGTCGATTCCGGACACCTGGAGTGCCCGCTCGCTCGCCGCTACGGCAAGGTCGTCAAGTGACTCGGTGGTACAGACGTGGCGGCTCTTGATACCGGTGCGGGTAAAAATCCACTCATCCGAGGTATCGAGGAACTCGGACAGCTCGTCATTGGAAACACTGCGCTCAGGAAGCGCCGAGCCTGTTCCAAGAATCGTGAAACCCATCACTAACCTCCTTTGAGTTGTTGACGTGTTTACATCGACCAAGAGAGGATAGCGCATTTCAGTCGTTGTTGACGTGTTAACATTAAATTGTCCAAATGCGACAAAGGCTTCACATTGTGTCTGTCTCTCGACACCATTGCGTTATTCACTTATTCATTAAGGAGGTAGCAGCCGTTATGGATGCCAAATTAACGATAGTCGACGTAACCGGATCGACCAACGATGACCTGCTCGAAGCAGGAAAACAGGGTGCGCCGCACGGCACAGGACTTGCCGCCCGGGCTCAGACAGCAGGACGCGGTCGGCGCGGCCACAAGTGGGATTCAACCGCCGGCAACCTATTGCTTTCGATTGTCCTGCGTCCATGCGTTAATCCTGCAAAGTACTCTGGTCTTGCCGCCGTCAGCGGCCTAGCGGTGCTCGAGGCGCTCGAAAAGCAGGGTCTTGCAAACGAGATTGGCCTCAAATGGCCCAACGACCTCGTCGCACGAGGACATAAGCTCGGCGGCATCTTAGTCGAGGCGGCTCGTGACAACGAGGGCAAGCCCTTTGCCGTCTGCGGCATTGGCGTCAATGTAAACTACACGCCCCAAGAGGTGCCCGATGGCGGCCTGGCGGCAATTGGCCTCTCAGACCTCAACAAGAATGTTCCCACCGTCGATGTGCTCCTCGATGAGGTCTATCACGCGGTCATGAACGCTGTAGAAACATGGGCAGAACGTCTCAACGCCATGGAAGAAGACGCCGGACCGCTCGCGCCCGTCCACAGCGAATATATCGCTCACCTCAATTGGATTGGGGAGCACGTTATCGCTCGCTCCCCCGCTGGGGACGAGCTGGCGCGAGGCATCTTTAAAACCGTCGATGACTTTGGTCGCGCGTGTATCGAAACGGAAGGCGGTTTGCGATCCTTCCATTTTGAGGAGGCATCGCTGCGTCCCATGGGTAAATAAGGCGCCATAGCCACCCATTCGGCCGCATTACCTGGGCCCCAAGGCCACCATTCAAAACAAAAGAGCCCCGCTGCCGTAATGACAGCGGGGCTCTTTAAGCTATGAGCGATATCGCTTAGAGCTTGATGTCGATGTCGACGCCAGCGGGGAGGTCGAGACGCATGAGCGAATCAACGGTGCCCGAGGTGGGGTCGAGGATGTCGATGAGGCGCTTGTGGGTGCGCATCTCGAACTGCTCACGGGAGTCCTTGTTCACGTGCGGCGAGCGGATAACCGTGTACAGGTTGCGCTCGGTGGGCAGGGGGACAGGACCGGAAACGCGAGCGCCGGTCTTCTGAGCGGTCTCGACGATGAGCTTCGCGGACTGATCGACGACCTCGTGATCATAGCCCTTGAGGCGAATGCGGATCTTCTGGGTAGCCAACTTAAACCTCCAAAGAGTGCGAGAGATGTTCTCGCGGATTACGTAACAGGGAGCTCGAACTTAGGCGTTCTTGCTCATGACCTCGTCCACGATGGACTTGGGCGCGGGCTCATAAGAGTCGAACTGCATCGTGTAGGATGCACGGCCCTGGGTCTGGGAGCGAAGGTCGGTAGCGTAACCGAACATCTCGCCCAGCGGCACCTTGGCACGGATGAGCTTGCTGTTCTTGCGATCCTCCATGCCCTCGATCTTGCCGCGGCGACCGGAGAGGTTGCCCATAACGTCGCCCATGTACTGCTCGGGGGTCTCGACCTCGACAGCCATGATCGGCTCGAGCAGCTGCGGATCGGACTTCTTGAGGGCGTCCTTGATAGCCATGGAACCGGCGATCTTGAAGGCGGCCTCGGAGGAGTCGACCTCGTGGTAAGAACCGTCGAACAGGGTGACCTTGACGTCGAGGACCGGGAAGCCGGCGATAACACCGGTGTTCAGGGCCTCCTGGATGCCCTTGTCGATGGACGGGATGTACTCCTTGGGGACGACGCCGCCGACGATAGCGTTGACGAACTCGTAGCCGAAGCCCTCCTCCATCTTCTCGAGCTTGATGACGGCGTGGCCGTACTGACCGCGACCACCGGACTGACGGACGAACTTGCCCTCAGCCTTCTCGACGTCGTGACCAGCGGTCTCGCGGTAGGCAACCTGGGGCTTACCAACGTTAGCGTCAACCTTGAACTCACGGAGCAGACGGTCGACGATGATCTCGAGGTGCAGCTCACCCATGCCGGCGATGATGGTCTGGCCGGTCTCGTGGTTGGTGGACACCTGGAAGGTCGGGTCCTCCTCGGCGAGCTTGGTCAGAGCCAGGGACATCTTGTCCTGCTCGGCCTTGGTCTTGGGCTCGATGGCAACGTCGATAACGGGCTTAGCGAACTCGATCTTCTCGAGGACGATCTCCTTGCCCTCGGCGCACAGGGTGTCACCGGTGGTGGAGTTCTTGAAGCCGACGCAAGCGACGATGTCGCCGGCGGCAGCGTCGTCACGGTCGATACGCTCGGCGGCGTTCATCTCGAGGATGCGGCCGAGGCGCTCGCGCTGACCGTTGGAAGCGTTGACAACGTAGGAGCCGGACTCGGCGCGGCCGGAGTAAACGCGGACGTAGGTGAGCTTACCGACGAACGGGTCGGTCATGATCTTGAAGACCAGGCCGGAGAAGGGCTCGTCGAAGGAAGGATGACGCTCGATCTCCTCGCCGGTATCCGGATCGGTACCGGTGACAGCCTCGACGTCGAGCGGGCTGGGCAGGTAGTCGACGACAGCGTCGAGCAGCTCCTGGACGCCCTTGTTCTTGTAAGCGGAGCCCACGAAAACGAGGTTGAGCTCGTTGGCCAGAACGCCCTTGCGCAGAGCAGCCTTGAGCTCCTCGACGGTGAAGTCCTCCTCCATGAGGATCTTCTCCATGAGCTCGTCGTCAAAGCTGGCAGCAGCGTCGAGGAGCTCCTCGCGCTTGGTGGCAGCGATGTCGGCAAACTCAGCCGGGATCTCGTCCATCGGCTCGGGGTAGGTCATGCCCTTGTCGTCGGCCTTGAAGTCCCATGCGGTCATGGTGACGAGGTCGATGACGCCCCAGAAGTTGTCCTCGGCGCCCATCGGGACCTGAGCGGCCACAGCGTTGGCGTCGAGACGATCCTTCATGGTCTCGATAGCGTTGAAGAAGTCAGCGCCCACGCGGTCATACTTGTTGATGAAGGCGATGCGGGGGACGTTGAAGGTAGAAGCCTGACGCCAAACGGTCTCAGACTGGGGCTGAACGCCGGCAACGGCGTCGAAGACAGCGACAGCGCCATCGAGGACGCGCAGGCAGCGCTCGACCTCGGCGGTGAAGTCAACGTGGCCCGGGGTGTCGATGATCTGGATGCGGTAGTCCTTACCGTCCTTGTTCCAGAAGCAGGTGGTAGCAGCGGAGGTAATGGTTACGCCGCGCTCCTGCTCCTGAACCATCCAGTCCATGGTGGCAGCGCCCTCATGAACCTCACCGATCTTGTGGGTCTTACCGGTGTAGTAAAGAATACGCTCGGTCGTGGTGGTCTTACCGGCATCGATGTGAGCCATGATGCCGATGTTACGGGTATCGGAAAGCTTGTACTTAGGCTTAGCCATGTTAGTTCCTTACCTTAACTTACCAACGATAGTGAGAGAACGCGCGGTTGGCCTCGGCCATCTTGAAGACGTCCTCACGCTTCTTGACGGAAGCGCCCAGGCCGTTGGAAGCGTCGAGAATCTCGTTAGCGAGACGCTCGGCCATGGTCTTCTCCTTGCGAGCGCGGGAGAAGTTGACGATCCAGCGGATGCCCAGAGCGGTGGAACGACGGGAGTTGACCTCCATCGGGACCTGATAGGTAGCGCCACCGACACGCTTGGGCTTAACCTCGAGCGTGGGCTTGACGTTGTCCATAGCCTTCTTGAAGGTAGCGAGAGCGTCGCCACCCTCGGACTTCTCGGCAACGATCTCGAAAGCGGTGTAAACGATGCGCTCAGCGGTGGCCTTCTTGCCGTCAAGAAGGACCTTGTTGATGAGCTGAGTCACCAGGCGGTTGTTGTAAACGGCGTCAGGCTGAACCTCACGACGATTAGCTGCTGCACGACGCGGCATGTGAAATCTCCTTAAGTGTCTACCGTGCGGCGCTTAGGCGGCACACGGCGAAAGTATCAAAACGTTATCTGGCTTATTTGGCCTTGGGGCGCTTAGCACCGTACTTGGAACGGGCCTGCATACGGTTCTGGACCGGAGCAGCGTCGTAGGCGCCACGGATGACGTGATAACGGACACCAGGGAGGTCACGGACACGACCGCCGCGGACGAGCACGATGGAGTGCTCCTGCAGGTTGTGGCCCTCACCCGGGATGTAAGCAGTAACTTCGATGCCGTTGACAAGGCGAACACGGGCAACCTTACGAAGAGCCGAGTTCGGCTTCTTGGGGCTCGTGGTGAAGACGCGGGTGCACACGCCGCGCTTCTGGGAGTTGTGCTGCAGAGCAGCGTTCTTGGACTTCTTGGGCACGGAACGACGGCCCTGGCGAACCAGCTGGTTAATAGTAGGCAAAGCGTACTCCTTCTCGAATGATTCCAGCTTTCTGTAAAGTGCAACGGCTTGAATCGAGGGGTCAGCATCCCCCTACGAAACACGCAGTTCGATAGGATACGTGCCGTTAGCTGTGCCGTCAACAGACCACGCCGCCGGGCGTATCCCAAAATAGCCATATTTCCGCAAAGCCTACACAAAAGGAATCCCCTTCTGTACGCAGGGACGGATTCCCGGAACGGGCCGCCCGCTGTTTAAGTTTCCTGCTCTACAGTCCTGCGCAAGACGGAAAGCACATTAAGTGCTTTCCTTTGCGTGCGGAACTCGCGACAAACTTAAACAGCGGGCGGCCCGTTCCGGGAATCCGACGTGCTCGTCGGGGCAACGTTCCCTGCCAAAAAGGGACAGGTTTATTTTGGTCGGTTTTATCTGGGGAAACGTCGCGCTCCGGCGGTGATCTGCTTTCGTCTGTCGCATGGAAATCGGCGGCGTTTTCGGAAGTATGCGGCAAATTTTGGACTTGCTGAGCGCGCAGGGGTTTTGCGATAATAAATCAGCAGGTAGAGCGCTTGAGCATATGCGGTGTGGTCGGCCCATCAAGATTTTGCCGCATACTTCCGACATTCAGACGAATATCGCTCGCTTTAACCGCCCATTTACCGCAAAAGAGGCCGCTTTCCCTAGTAGGAAGCGGCCTCAGACCTTACGAATAGACGATGGTAAAGGGTATTTCTGTTTCGGTCTCTCCTGCTGATGTGCATCTCGTGCCCTCAAGGGTTACCGAGACCACATGATCGACATTGATCAGCTTCGTCGGAACCGAGATGTTCTCTCCGCTATTGCGCGTATAAGAAAAATATAAGTTGAACGCCCCTGCGTCGTCATCTTCGATAATCTGCTCCGATCCATCCTTGTAGGCAACCGTCAACTTCTTCGTGACTGCGTCAATGCCCAGATCATCGATGTGTGTCTGGATAGAAAACGGGCTGATCTCGAGAGGCGAGTCATCGGAGCGGAGTTCCTTTGTATCGACGTACGCTCCAACGCTAAACTCGGGCGTCGATGCCTCGAACGGCTTCGCATCCTCTCCTTCGCCCTCGGTCCACGAGATATTCCAGGTGACCGCATTTTGAAAACCTCGCTCGCGATCCATAGAAGCAAAGTACATCGTGCCATTAATGACAGTATCGCTTGATGTGTCCTTATCAATGGTGCAGCGTGTGTCAGCCCATTCCTCGCCGAAGTTCATGCTGGGCGTGCCGATGCCTTGTTCTTCTTCACCATAGAGAACAAGTTCGCCTGTCTCTGCTGCCGGCTTGTAGTAGTTAACACCATTTGGATTGGACAACGTAAACGTCACGGCACCGCAACCGTTTTTATCGATAGCCATATCATGAATGTCGAGTGTATAGCCGTTGCCCTCGACGGACAGATTGACCTTCTGTACTGAACCCTCCAAGCTTTGGGGCGCGATACCATCACCAAACTCTCTGGTGTAGGTATATTTAGTCCCCGACGAGCCACCTTGAGTCCAGGTAATGGACTCTCCGTTGCCATGGTTTCCCCAGGCAGAGGCAAAATAACTGGAATTGACGACGGCGTAGGCGACCCCTCCGGTCGCCAGCACTCCGGCAAGGCATCCGATCCCGGCAACATACAGAGGCTTCGCGTGACCCTTTCGGCGAAGCGGCTCACCAGCAGCGGCATAAAGAACACGGTCAGCAAGATCGCTATCGGCTTGGACGGACTCGAAGGCCTGCTTGATTTGATTGGATTTCACGGTCGCCCTCCTCTAGGATGAATTTGAGCTTCGATCGACCGCGAGCTAAACGCGTTCGAACGGTCGCGGCTGGCACATGCAGTAACTCGGCAATCTCTGAGGTCGAAAAGCCCAGATAGTAAAAGAGCCCGATGGGGATACGGAATCTTTCCGGAAGCCGCATGACATCTGACAGGACGGCCTTGGTCTCATCCTGCGCCGCCGAAAGCGAATCGGCCAGGTTCTCAATATCCTCCACACGCCTCCATGGCTTTCGAAAGAGCGATTTACATTCATTGATCGTGACCCGGATAAGCCAGCGGCGAAGATGCTCCCAACTCTCAAAGTGTCCATCGCTTTTAAGCAACTTAAGAAAGACATCTTGGGCAATATCGTCGGCATCGGCGCGATCGCGCAGGTACGTCAACGCAATTCGAAACACGACATCCCGGTGATCTTCGACCGCCTGTCTAAAAGCTTGTTCTTCCATAATCACCTCCCGGTGACGTTAATGGTTCTCGATGAGGCCCTCACCATAGATACGCTTTGACCGAACAGAATGCTTCAAATTCAAGCAGGAAAAAACCTACCAAAATAAACCCGTCCCTTTTTGGCAGGTCCCCAAGGAATCAACGGAACGAAACAGGTTGAGCATACGCAAGCGAGCGGCCCCCAGAGCGTACAAGGTGGCATGAAAAAGGCAGGGCATTGACCTTTTGGTCATGCCCTGCCTTTTGAATGACAGATTGTAGCTCTGGGGGCCGCGCAGCGACGGAGGTCGCCGCCGTTCGTTAGAACGGCGGAACTAGTTACTCCTCGTCGTTGTCCTTGGCCTCTTCGGCGTCGTCGGTGTCCACGAGCTGGTTGAGCAGCTCGTCGAGGGAAGCCATGTCCTCGTTGATGGCACCGTTGGCGGGAGCCTTCTTGTCGTCGATCGGGGCGCCCAGGAGCTCCTCGTCGGCGTCGGCGTGATGCGTCGGCGTGGCAGAGGTGCCCAGCAGGATGTCGTCCGGACCGTCGGGGCTAAAGACCATCTGCAGCAGCTGCGAGAGGTCTTCCTCGTCGGCAACGTCGTCGTTGTTCTCGAGGATGTAGAGCAGGTCGTGGGCCTCCAGGCCGTCACGGAGCTCCTCGATCGCCTTGGCACCGATGCCGTCGATGCGCAGCAGATCCTCCTCGGACTTGCCGACCAGGTCGCCGACCGTCTCGATGCCGACCTCGCTGAACTTGTTGGTCCAGCGCTGCGACACGCCCAGGTCGTCGAACAGGTACAGGCGAGCCTTCTCGGCGGAGATGGTGTGGCCGTTGCGGGTAAACGAACCGTCAGCACCACCAAACTCGTCGTAGCCGGCCCAGTCGAGCTGCTGCGGGAGCTGCTCGTCCAGGTCCTTGAGCTCCACCGGAGCCCACTCGGGCAGCGACTTGGCGTTGGGCGAAGCCGGGCCGTCGATGTCGACATAGCCATCAGCCGTGCGATACGTCAGCTTGGCGTTGGCGTACGGCTTGAGGCCAGTACCAGCCGGGATCTTCTTACCGACGATAACGTTGGACTTAAGGTCGAGCAGGTGGTCGACCTTGCCCTCAATGGCAGCCTCGGTAAGGACGCCGGCGGTACGGATGAACGAAGCGCTCGACAGCCAGGAGTCGATGTTGGACGCGACCTTGAGCGTACCCAGGATGACGGGCTCGGCCACGGGAGCCTGACCGCCCAGACGGGCAACGCGCTCGACCTCGTCAGCGAACTCGTAGCGGTCGACGTACTGACCAAGCAGGTACTTGGAGTCGCCGGGGTTGGTGATCTGAACGCGACGCAGCATCTGACGTGCGAGAACCTCGATGTGCTTGTCGTTCAGGTCGACGCCCTGGCTGGTGTAGACGTCCTTGACGCTCTCGACGAAGGTGTGCATCGTCGACTCGATGTCGGTCAGCTTGCGCAGGTTGCGGAAGTTAACGAAGCCCTTGGTGATCTGGTCGCCGGCGCGAACCTCGCAGCCGTCCTCGATCTCGGGCATAAAGCGCACCGAAGCGGGGACGCGACGCTCGTCGAGGACACGGGTGTGATCCTCGGAGTCGGTGAGCGTCAGCACGTACTCGGACTTCTCGGGCTTGATCGAGAGGTGACCGGAGTACGGAGCCAGCTCGGCCTCGCGACCCAGGATCTTCTCGTTGACGTTGCCGACGATATCGAACATACGGCTGACCGTAGGCAGACCCTGCGTAATATCGTCGACGCCAGCGACGCCGCCGGAGTGAATGGTACGCATCGTAAGCTGCGTACCGGGCTCGCCGATGGACTGGGCGGCAATAATGCCGACGGCAGTACCGATAGCGACCGGACGACGAGTGGAAAGATCCCAGCCGTAGCACTTCTGGCACACGCCGTACTTGGAGCGGCAGGTGAGCAGCGCGCGGAGCTTGACCTTCTTGAGGCCCGCATCGACCATCTTCTGGATGTCGGCGACCTTCTCGATGTAGCCGTCCTGCTCAAAGAGCACGGTGCCATCGGGAGCCACGACGTCCTCAATGAAGCAACGGCCGACGAGGTCGGTGTTGAGGTCGGTGGTGCCGGGGATGATGAGGTTGTAGGTGACGCCCTCGTGCGTACCGCAGTCCTCCTCGCGGACGATGACGTCCTGGGCCACGTCGACCAGACGACGGGTCAGGTAACCAGAGTCCGAGGTGTGGGATGCGGTATCGACCAGGCCCTTACGGGCGCCGTAGGTCGAAATGAAGTACTCGAGCGGCAGCAGGCCCTCGCGGAAGTTCGCCTTAATGGGAAGGTCGATCGTCTCGCCGGACATGTCTGCCATCAGGCCACGCATGCCACCGAGCTGACGAAGCTGGGTCTTAGAACCACGGGCGCCGGAGTCGGCCATCATGTAGAGCGGGTTCTCCTCGTCGAACATGTCGAGCATGAGCGCTGCAACCTTATCGGTACAAGCGGTCCACTCGTTAACGACTTCGATGTGGCGCTCCGTCTCGTTGATGAAGCCCTCCTCGAAGTACTCGTTGATCTGGTCGACGTTGGCCTGGGCGCGGTCGAGCAGCTCCTGCTTCTCGGCAGGGATGAGAGCGTCCCACACCGAGATGGTGAGGCCGGCGCGGGTAGCGTAGTGGAAGCCGGAGTACTTGATGGCGTCGAGGATCGGGCCGACCTTGGCCTCGGGATAACGATCGCAGCAGTCCGCAACCAGCTTGGCCACGTCGCCCTTGACCATCTTGTAGTTCATGAACTCATAGTCTTCGGGCAGGCACTGGCGGTTGAAGATGATGCGGCCGATAGAAGTCTCGAAGCGTGCGGTCTTGTTTCCGGTGACGTCGTAGTCGACGAACTCGTTCTTGCCGTTCTTGACGCGGAAGATACGGGTGCCGTCCTCGTTGTTGACGTTGGCGTTCTCGGCGGACACGCGGACCTGAATCTTGGCCTGCATGTCGACCTCGGAGCGGCAGTCATAGGCGTGCAGCGCGTCGTCGAAGCTCGAGAACACGTGGTTCTCGCCCGGCAGACCGTCGCGGACCTGGGTCAGGTAGTACACACCGATGATCATGTCCTGCGAGGGGATGTTGACCGGCTTGCCGGATGCCGGCGAGCGCAGGTTGTTCGCAGAGAGCATGAGCACGCGGGCCTCGGCCTGAGCCTGGCTGGACAGCGGCACGTGGACAGACATCTGGTCGCCGTCGAAGTCGGCGTTGAAGGGCGAGCAGACCAGCGGGTGCAGGTGGATAGCCTTGCCCTCGACCAGCACCGGCTCAAAAGCCTGGATGGACAGACGGTGCAGGGTCGGTGCACGGTTGAGCAGCACGACGCGGCCGTCGATGACCTCTTCGAGGATGTCCCACACAAAGGTGGCACCGCGGTCGATAGCACGCTTGGCGCCCTTGATGTTCTCGACCTTGCCAAGCTCGACCAGGCGCTTCATGACGAAGGGCTTGAAGAGCTCCAGCGCCATGGTCTTGGGCAGACCGCACTGGTGCAGCAGCAGCTTGGGGTCGGTAACGATTACCGAACGGCCGGAGTAGTCGACACGCTTGCCCAGCAGGTTCTGACGGAAACGACCCTGCTTGCCCTTGAGGGCCTCGGCGAGCGACTTGAGCGGGCGACCGCCACGGCCAGAGACCGGGCGACCGCGACGGCCGTTGTCGAACAGGGCGTCCACGGACTCCTGGAGCATGCGCTTCTCGTTGTTCACGATGATCGCAGGAGCGTCCAGGTCGAGCAGGCGCTTGAGTCGGTTGTTACGGTTGATCACGCGACGGTAAAGGTCGTTGAGGTCGGACGCGGCGAAGCGGCCGCCGTCGAGCTGGACCATCGGGCGCAGATCGGGCGGAATGACCGGGATGACGTCCAGGATCATGTTCGCGGGGCTGTTGCCGCCCTTCAGGAAGGCGTCAACGACCTCGAGGCGCTTAACGGCCTTCTCGCGCTTCTGCTTCTGGGAGTCCTCGTCGGCGATGATGGCCTTGAGCTTCTCGGCCTCGGAAGGAAGATCGATGGCAGCGAGCAGGTCGCGGACGGCCTCGGCACCCATACCACCCTTGAAGTACATGGAGTAGTAGCGGGTCATCTCGCGGAACAGCGGCTCATCGGAGATGAGGTCGCGCTCGGTGAGCTTCATGAAGGCGTTGAAGGCGTCCGTGCGGAGCTGCTTCTCGTCCTTGCACTCTTCCTCGATATCGACGATGCCGGAGGCGATCTCCTCGGGGGTCAGCGGCTCCTCGTCGGAGAACTCGTCAAAGTTCTCGGGGTCGCCCTGCTCCTTGAGGGACTCGATCTGGCGGGCGCACTCGGCATCGATCTCTTCCAGATCGGCGGCGAGCTCCTCGCGCAGGTCGTCAGCGTCGGCCTCGCGAGCCTCGTAGTCGACCTCGGTGATGATGTAGCTGGCAAAGTACAGAACCTTCTCGAGGTCCTTGGACTTGATGTCGAGCATACGGCTCATCGGGAAGCTCGTGGGGCTCTTGAAGTACCAGATGTGGGACACGGGAGCGGCGAGCTCGATGTGGCCCATGCGGTCGCGACGCACCTTGGCCGAGGTGACCTCGACGCCGCAGCGCTCGCAGACGATGCCCTTAAAGCGGATGCCCTTGTACTTGCCGCAGGAGCACTCCCAGTCCTTGGCGGGACCGAAGATCTTCTCGCAGAACAGGCCGTCCTTCTCGGGCTTGAGGGTACGGTAATTGATGGTCTCCGGCTTCTTGACCTCACCGTGCGACCAGGAACGGATCTGGTCGGCGGAGGCAAGGGAGATCTTTACCGAGTCAAAATCAGTAGCTTCGAAATCTGCCACAGTCAACTACTCCTTATCAGTGGTCGTGGCGGCGACAGCCTCGGGCGCCTCGGCGGCCTCGGCATCCTGGGCCTCGACGTCGGCGTCAACGCCGGCGAGCGCAGCCAGGTCATCGAGGGCAGAGGTCTCCTCGGCGGTCACAGGGGCGGAGGCGTCCTCGTCGGCATCGTGCATGGGCTCGATGTCCAGCGCGAGGGAACGGATCTCCTTGACGAGAACCTTGAAGGACTCGGGGATACCCGGAACCGGGACGTTCTCGCCCTTGACGATGGACTCGTAGGTCTTGACGCGGCCCACGGTATCGTCGGACTTGACGGTCAGGATCTCCTGCAGGACGTTGGAAGCACCGTATGCGTACAGTGCCCAAACTTCCATCTCGCCGAAGCGCTGGCCGCCGAACTGAGCCTTGCCGCCCAGCGGCTGCTGGGTAACCAGGCTGTAAGGGCCGGTCGAACGGGCGTGGATCTTGTCGTCGACCATGTGGCCGAGCTTGAGGATGTAGGACGTACCCACGGTAATGGGCTCGCGGAACTCCTCGCCGGTGCGGCCGTCGAACAGACGGGTCTTGCCGCGCTCGTCAAGCTGGGTGACGAACTCGGGACGCATGTGATCGCCAAAGGCAGCGGTGGCCTTGTTGAGCATGTTCTTGTTGGCGCGACGGATGACCTCGGCGATCTCGTCCTCCTTGGCGCCGTCGAAGACGGGCGTCGCAGTGAAGAACGGACCGGGGACATACTTGTCGGAGTTGGCATCCTCGGTATCCCAACCGCAGGCAGCAGCCCAGCCAAGGTGGCACTCAAGCAGCTGGCCGACGTTCATACGCGAAGGAACACCCAGCGGGTTGAGGATAACGTCGATCGGGGTACCGTCAGCCATGTAGGGCATGTCCTCGACCGGCAGAACGTTACAGATAACACCCTTGTTGCCGTGGCGGCCGGCGATCTTATCGCCCTGCTGGATCTTACGACGCTGGGCGACGTAGACGCGCACCTGCTCGTTGACGCCGGGGGCCAGGTCGTCGCCGTTCTCGCGGCTAAAGCGGACGACGTCGATGACGCGGCCGTAAGCGCCGTGAGGCATCTTAAGGGAGGTGTCGCGAACGTCGTGAGCCTTGGCACCGAAGATGGCACGCAGCAGGCGCTCCTCGGCGGTCAGAGCGCTCTCGCCCTTAGGCGTGACCTTGCCGACCAGAATGTCGCCAGGACCGACCTCGGCGCCGATGCGGATGATGCCGTCCTCGTCGAGGTTGGCAAGCATGTCCTCGGAGAGGTTCGGGATCTCGCGGGTGATTTCCTCGGGGCCGAGCTTGGTGTCGCGGGCGTCGATCTCGTGACGGGTGATATTGATGGTCGTCAGCAGGTCCTCGGCCACCAGGCGCTCGGATACGACGATACCGTCCTCGTAGTTAAAACCTTCCCACGGCATGTATGCCACGGTGAGGTTCTGGCCCAGTGCGAGCTCGCCGTGATCGGTCGAAGGACCGTCGGCCAGAGGCTCGCCCTGCTCAACGGTGTCACCGACGCGCACGAGCGGACGGTGGTTGATGCAGGTGGACTGGTTGGAGCGCTGGTACTTGGCCAGGTGATACTCGTCCATGCCGCCGGCATGCTTGACGATAATCTTGGAGGCGTCGGCAAAGATGACCTCGCCGGCGTTCTTGGCCAGGGTGACCTCGCCAGAGTCCAGGGCGGCGCGACGCTCCATGCCGGTACCGACATAGGGAGCGGCGGGGTGAACCAGCGGCACGGCCTGACGCTGCATGTTGG
>CABSNL010000015.1 GCA_902479095.1 uncultured Collinsella sp.
AGATCAGCCTCGGTCTCGTGGGCTCGGAGATGTGTATAAGAGACAGGTCTGGTTGCCATTCCGTTTTTGATGTCCGGCGTCGTGCCGCAGTCCGGCTATGGATTCTCCGCACGTGGCGGACGCCAGGCGGGTATGCGCTTTAAGCCCAAGACCCGCAAGCTCAAATAGGGGAGGCCCGTAGATGTCTTCCCAGTTGACGGTTATTATCGCCGGTATCGTGCTGGTTGTGGCCATCGTGGTCGCGCTGGTCATCATGCGTCGCGGCGATTCCCGTTTTACCTACGATACGCAGCATGGAACGGCCCCGCGCGCCACCGAGGGCGAGGGCAATACCGCGGCGACCGCCTTTAAGGGCCGTTTTTCCATCCTCACCACGGGTGTGGGCGCGATGTTTGCGGCGCTTGCCGTCAAGCTGTGGGGCATGCAGATGGTCTCGTCGGACTATTACGAGAAGCAGGCCAATAGTAATCAGACTCGCACCGTTACCACACCCGCTGTGCGCGGCCGCATCCTCGACCGCAATGGCGTGGCGCTTGTCCAGAACCGTCCCTCACTTGCTGTCGTGGCCTACCGCGACCTTGCCGAGGATGAGGTTCTGGTTCGCCATCTTGCCAACGTGCTTGGAATGCCTTATGTGGCGGTCCTTCGCAATATTCAGGACAATACAGAGGGCGCTCAGAGCCTGCATACCATCGCGACGGACGTCCGTCGCTCCACGGTTGCCTATATCAAGGAACACGCCGGCGAGTTCCCGGGCGTCAAGATTGCCGAGCGTACCGAACGCCAGTATCCATACGGCGAGACGGCATGCCATATCTTGGGCTATACCGGCACCATTACCTCCGAGCAGCTCGAGGCCCAGAATAAGAAAACCTCTGGCGATGATGATGCTTCTGCTGGCAAGATTACGTACCAGTCGGGCGATATCGTGGGCCAGGCGGGCGTTGAGAGCTACTACGAAAACCTGCTGCAAGGTATTCGTGGCGAGCAGACCGTCAAGGTCGATGCCTCGGGCAATGTGACCGGTCAGGCCGGCGCCGTGCCTGCGAAGGCCGGCTCCGACATTAAGCTCACGCTCGACCTTAAGATCCAACAGGCCTGTGAGACGGCACTGGCGAGCGCTATCGAGCTTGCCAAGACCACTGGCTACAGCAATGCCGGCAACGGCGCTGTGGTGTGTCTCGATCCCAACAATGGCGAGATCCTGGGCATGGCGAGCCAGCCCAAGTTCGATCCGTCCGTCTTTATCGGCGGCGTCTCAAATGACGTGTGGACCGAGCTCAATGATGACAAGGGTTCGCACCCGCTGCTCAACCGCGCCATTAGCGGACAGTACATGTCGGCCTCGACCATTAAGCCGCTCTCGGCGCTGGCCGGTCTTGAGTTTGGAACCTACACTTCAACGCAGACAACCAACTGCACGGGCTATTGGACGGGCCTGGGCAAGGCTTGGGGCAAGCGCTGCTGGCTGACGTCTGGCCACGGCACCATGACGCTGCAGTCGGGTATCGCCAACTCGTGCGATCCTGTCTTCTACGACATGGGCAAGGCGTTCTTTTATGACGAGCAACATCCCGAGGGCCTGCAGGAGGTCTTTCGTCGCTGGGGTCTAGGCAAAACCTGCGGTATCGATCTGCCGAGTGAGGGCGCGGGCCGTATTCCCGATGCCGAGTGGAAAGAGTCGTACTTCACCGACGCCTCTGCCGAGGACCGCAAGTGGAATGCCGGCGATATGACCAACATTGCCATCGGTCAGGGCGACATTCTGGTGACGCCCCTGCAGATGGCGTGTGCCTATATGGGTCTTGCCAACGGCGGCAAACAGTACGTGCCTCACGTGTTTTTGTCTGCCGTGTCGCGCGATGGCGACGGCGATGCCTATAAGTACAACGGCAAGGGCAAGAAGAAGCGCCTGGAGGCCAAGATCAACAGCGATTCGGATTTGGCTCTTGTTCGCAACGGCATGCACGACGTGATTTACACGGCATCGACGTCCCTGGCGGCGCACTTTGGCACCCTGACGCCGCAGGTATACGGCAAGTCGGGCACGGGCGAGAAAAGCGGCGAGGACGAATACGCGTGGTTCTGCGCCTATGCACCGGCCGATGACCCCAAGTATGTCATCGCTACTGTCCTGGAGCAGGGCGGCGGCGGCTCAGATACCGCGATGCATGTCGTGCGCGACGTGCTCGGCGTGATTTATGGCGAGCCCGATACCTCTTCGGCCTCGGGCGATTCTTCGGTTCGATAGGAGGTTGCGATGGATTTTTCTCCGGCGGATCTGTTCCGTTCAACCAAGACCGGCTCTCGCAGCAGCCTGGACCGCGTCAACAAGCAACTTTCGGCCTCGCGCGGCACGTTTCGCCAAAAGGTGCATATCGGTGTGCTCGTGGCTACTGTGGCGCTCGTCGCCTACGGTGCCATCATTATCTGGTCGGCTTCGCAGTTTAAGGCCGATGCTTCGTTCTCACGCCATCTACTGGGAATTGGCATCGGAGCGGTGCTGGCGGTGCTGGTCTGGCGTACCGATCTGCGCGGTATTTCCAATTTCTCGACGGCGTTGCTCGTCATCGACCTGATCGTGATCTTCTCGCCCAAGATTCCGGGTCTGTCCTATACGGGCGGTCTGGGCATGACGGGCTGGATCAAGATTCCCGGTATCGGCTTGACATTCCAGCCGGTTGAGCTTGCCAAGCTCATCACCATCTTCTTTATTGCTACGCTTGGCTCGCAGTATAACGGTCGCATCGATACCGTTCGTGACTACGTCAAGCTCTGCGGCATGCTGTCCATTCCGTTTTTGGCTGTCGTTGCCATGGGCGACCTGGGCTCGGGCCTGGTCGTGCTGGTTTCGGGCGCCATCGTCATTTGTATGAGCGGTGCACGCCGCGAATGGGTGCTGTCGACCCTGGCCCTGCTCGTGGGCCTGGTGGCCCTTGTCCTGGCGCTCGATTCGGTCTTTGATTCGTTGCTCGGCCACGATGTGCTCATCAAGCAGTATCAGATGAACCGTCTGACGGTCTTTATCGACCCCGATAATGCCGATTCGGACGATGCCTACAACCTGCAGCAGTCGCTTATCGCCGTTGGCTCGGGCGGCTTCTTTGGTAAGGGTTTGGGCCATGCGACGCAGTCGGCCGGCGGCTTTCTGCCTGAGTTCCACACCGACTTCGTCTTCGCCTTCCTGTCCGAGACCTTTGGTTTTTGCGGTTCCTTTTTGCTCCTGTGCCTCTACGTGCTGCTGATCTTTTCGACGATTCGCGTCGCCTTTAAGTGCGAGTCGCTGTTTTTGCGTCTTTCGTGTGTGGGCATCGTTGGCATGTGGGCGTTCCAGACCTTCGAAAACATCGGCATGTGCATCGGCATGATGCCGATTACCGGTATTCCGTTACCGTTTATTAGCTTCGGTTCGTCTTCGATGATGATTCAGCTGCTGACGGTGGGCATCGTACAATCCATATGGCGGCATCGTTCGGGCGCCGCGTAACCGCTGGAGGGGTTTGCTATGAAAATTCCCGTAGATAAGCTGACCCGCGCTTTTAAGATGGGCGCGTCCGTTAAGAAAGATTCCGATACGCCGGTGCGCGTCTCGGTCTATCTGGATTCGTCCGCCTCGCGCTTTCTGGCCGAGACGGTGCGTGACGCCTTTGTGCCGCAGACGACCTCGGGCATTGTGCGCGTCGAGCGTCTGGGGGAGGAGCGAATTGCTCCAAAGACCGATACCGATGTGGTACTGGTGCTCTCGTGTGGTTCCGACCGCTTGGAGAGTGCCGTGCAGGAGCTCGTGATCGCCGGCGCACCCGTGTGCGTGCTTGCCGAGTCTGCTGTGGAGGTGCCGTTTATCGAGGAGTCCACGCCCATGCTAGGCGTGGTAGCGGCAACCGATAAGACGTATCTGCTCGAGACGCTTGCCCGCTGGATTCTCGATCGCACCGACAAGGAAACGGCTTTTGCGGCGAACTTTGCCTTCATGCGCATCGCGGCGGCCAATCGTATCATCACCTCGTGCGCGCTAACCAATATGGCGACCGGTGCACTGGTGTTTTTGCCGGGCGCCGATTATCCCGTTATGGCGCTGGCGCAGGTGGGCATGCTCTTTGAGCTCGCTGCCGTCTTTGGACGCGGCATTAAGCCTGAGCGCGGCTACGAGGTCGCGGGCGTGCTTGCCGGCGGTCTTGTGATCCGCGCGGTCACCCGCGCACTCGTCAAGCAGACGCCGCATATTGGGTTTGCCGTCAAGGCGCTCACTGCCGCCGCGGGCACCTATGGCATGGGCCGTGCGCTCGTTTCGCTCTACGAGCGCGATGTCGACTACAGCCGTGCCAACGAGGTGGTCACTGCCACGTTCTCCCGCGTTCGCGATCTGGTGACCACGGTCGCAGGCGCTACCCGTCCTATGGCGTCCTACCAAGACGCATCCGATCTCGCAGCTTAGGGGTTTTCCGTTGCGCGTTGCATACCAAGACTGTTTTCATTTAATTGAGCCGTTGCTCGCCAAGGTCGAGAAGCCGAGTCGCTATATCGATCACGAGTGGGGCACGCTTTCCAAGGCCGATGCCGACTACCGTTGCTGCCTGATCTACCCGGATGTGTACGAGGTCGGTCTGCCCAACCAGGGCATCGCCATCCTCTACAACATCCTTAACCAGGCCGAGGGCATCTCCTGCGAGCGCGGCTATGTGCCGTGGCCCGATATGGGTGACGCCATGCGCGAGGCAGGCATTCCGCTGCTCTCGCTCGAGGGTGCAGCGCCGGTTGCTTCGTTTGATATCGTCGGCCTGCATGTGCCGCACGAGATGGCGGTGACGAACTTCCTCGAGGCACTCGACCTCGCTGGTATTCCGCTGTTAGCGGCTGACCGCACCGAGGACGACCCCATTATCATCGCCGGCGGCCCCTCGGTGTACAACCCCGAGCCGTACGCGGCCTTCTTCGATGCCATCCTCATCGGTGAGGGCGAGGAATCGCTGCTCGAGACCTGCCAGCTGCATCGCCGCCTGCGTGACGAAGGGGTCCCGCGCGCGCAGATTGTCGAGCAGCTTGCATCCATTGCTGGCAACTACGTGCCGTCGCTCTATGAGGTTCGTCACGACGAGCCCTGCTCGCCGCATGGCTACACCGTGCCGCGTGAGGGCAAGGATGCGCCGACCGTGGTCTACAAGCGCGTCGTCGAGGATTTCGGCGCCACGAATCCGCTGTCCCAGTCGTGCGTGCCCTATGCGCAGCTGGTTCACGATCGCCTGTCTATCGAGATCCTGCGCGGCTGCGCCCGCGGCTGTCGTTTTTGCCAGGCCGGCATGACGTATCGCCCGGTGCGCGAGCGCTCGGCCGACCAGATCGTCTCGTCGGTGATTCAGGGTCTGGAAAAGACCGGCTATGACGAGGTGTCGCTGACCTCGCTCTCCACGACCGACCACTCCTGCATTCGCGACGTGCTCGGCAGGCTCAACCGTCGCCTGGAGGATACGGGTATTCGCGTGTCTATTCCGTCGCAGCGCCTGGATTCGTTTGGCGTGGATATGGCCGAGTCGGTTGCCGGCGAAAAGAAGGGCGGTCTGACGTTCGCGCCCGAGGCCGGCAGCCAGCGCATGCGCGACATCATTAACAAAAACGTGACCGAGGAGGACCTGGACCGTGCGGCCAAGGCGGCCTTCGAGGCCGGCTGGAACCGCATGAAGCTCTACTTTATGATGGGCCTTCCCGGCGAGCGCGATGAGGACATCGTGGCCATCGCCAATCTGGCCGATCACGTGCTGGAGCTCGGTCGTTCCGTGGTGCCCAAGGCTCGTCGCGGCTCGATTTCGGTGTCCATTTCGGTTTCGGTCTTTATCCCCAAGGCTGCCACGCCGTTCCAGTGGTGCCCGCAGCTCGACTACGACGACGTCAAGCGTCGCCAGAAGCTGCTCGTCACGAGCGTTCGCAACCGTGCCGTCCGCGTGCATTACCACGATGCCGAGACCTCGCTCATCGAGGCCGCGTTGTCCCGCGCCGGTCGCGACATGACGCCCGTCATCATCGATGCTTGGCGCTCGGGCTCTCGCTTTGACGCCTGGGTAGAGCATTTCTCGCTCGATAACTGGAAGGAAGCTGCTGCCAAAAACGGCATCGACCTCAATGAGCTCGTGCACCTGCCCTACGAGTTGGACTGGCGCCTGCCGTGGGAGCACGTGAGCCCCGGCTGCACGCGCGGCTTCCTCGAGCGCGAGTACCGTCGCTCGCTCGAGGGCGTCACGACTCCCGACTGCACCCGCACGTCGTGCACCGGCTGCGGGATCTGCCCCACGCTCCACGCCAAGAATGTATTGATGGGTGATCGCGCATGAGTGAGCGCCTGACCGACAACCCCTCGCTCTTTAGGCTTCGTGTTCGCTATGGCAAGCGCGATCGCCTTAAGTACCTGGGCCATCTCGAAGTAATCCATACCATTGAGCGCATCGTGCGCCGTGCGGGACTTCCCTATGCCGTCACGCAGGGCTTCTCTCCGCACATGCGCGTGGGCTTCTCTTCGGCGCTACCGGTGGGTACGTCGTCGACCTGCGAGTGGTATGACCTGTTTATGACCGAGTTCGTGGCGCTCGACGAGGCGTTTGGGCGCCTGTCTGCGGCGTCTCCGGCCGATCTGGCGCCCATTGAGGCGGCGTACATCGACGTGCGCTCGCCGGCGTTGACGGCGCAGCTCACGCGCCTGTCGTATCGCATCGACCTGCACTTGGATCCCGAGGCGCCCGTAAGCGCCGACGAGGTGCGTCGTGCGATCGACACGCTGCGCGCGGGCCACGGCATCGACTACGCGCGCGGCAAAAAGAGTAAGCGCTTGGATTTGGATCACACGCTCGTGGGCTATGAGCTCACGGCGGGGGAGCGCCCGGACCATTTGGTGCTCATGCTCGACACCCATGCCGACAACGAGGGCTCCATGCGTCCGGAAATTTTGCTTTCTGCTGCTGATGTTTTGTTGCAGGGCTTGACCCCGGGCGTGGATGCACCTATTGTTTCCACCGGTATGCAAGACCTCGTGACCATCTGCTCCTACGATGTCGAGCGTCAGAATCAAGCATGCGAGGACGACGAGGGCCGACTCGTCAGCCCCATACCTGTGCGAACTTGTGGATTTGCTCCACATACTCGTTGACGGGGGTATTTTCGCCTGCTACTATATTCGGCTGTTGCACTAACTGATGCATGAAGGGCAAGTAAACATGTACGCAATCGTTAACACGGGCGGCAAGCAGTACAAGGTCGCCACCGACGATGTCATCACCGTCGAGAAGATCGAGGGCAATGAGGGCGACAAGGTCACCCTGCCGGTTATCTTCCTCAACGATGGTAAGAAGATCGTCACCGATCCCGACAAGCTGGCCAAGGCCAAGGTTACCGCTCAGATCGTTGAGCAGTTCAAGGGCGAGAAGCAGCTGGTCTTCAAGTTCCACAAGCGCAAGCGCTATCGTCGTCTGAAGGGTCACCGTCAGCAGCTCACCAAGCTGAAGATCGTGAAGGTTCAGGCTACCTCCCGCGCCAAGAAGGCTGTCAAGGCAGAGGCTGAGGCTGTTGCCGAGGCTCCCGTCGCCGAGTAGATTACACTCGTAACGAAAGAGTAGGTATACACAATGGCACACAAAAAAGGACTCGGTTCCTCCCGTAATGGCCGTGACTCCCGCGGTCAGCGCCTTGGCACGAAGCGCTATGCCGGCCAGACGGTAACCACGGGCACGATTCTCGTCCGTCAGCACGGCACGCACATCCACCCGGGTGAGAACGTTGGCCGTGGTAAGGACGACACGCTGTTCGCGCTGGTCGACGGTACCGTTGAGTTCCACAAGGGTATCAAGCACAGGGTCAGCGTACGCCCGCTCGCGAACGCGTAATTCACCCTTCATAGAGCACATATGTGGGAGGCACTTGAGTTTTAGGATTCAAGGGTCTCCCTCTTTTTTGTAGGAGGCGATTCTGTTGTCACAGTTCACCGATATCAGCCGCATTAACGTGTGCGGCGGCGACGGCGGAGCCGGATGCATGTCGTTTAGGCGCGAGGCATTTGTCCCCAAGGGCGGCCCCGATGGCGGCGACGGCGGTCGTGGCGGCAATGTCGTCATCCAGGCCGATGCTCAGCTGTCTTCGCTGATCGATTACCGCTTTAAGCATCACTTTCGCGCCGAGCGCGGCACGCACGGGCAGGGTGCCCGTCGTAACGGCAAGAGCGGCGAGGACCTGATTCTCAAGGTCCCTATGGGTACCGTGGTGCGCGAGCTCGACCCCGAGACGCAGACCCCGATGTTCGATATTGCCGATCTGGTGCATGATGGCGAGCGCGTTGTCGTGGCCCCTGGTGGCGCCGGTGGTCTCGGCAATACGCACTTTGTGACGTCGGTGCGCCGCGCGCCCGCGTTCGCCCAGCTGGGCGAGCCGGCCGAGGAGCACTGGATTGAGCTCGAGATGAAGCTCATGGCCGATGCCGCGCTCGTGGGCTTCCCCTCGGTGGGTAAGTCATCTCTCATCGCGCGCATGAGTGCCGCCCGCCCCAAGATCGCCGACTACCCGTTTACCACGCTCGTGCCGAATCTCGGCATGGTGCGTGCCGGCGAATATTCTTACGTCGTTGCCGACGTCCCCGGTCTTATCGAAGGCGCGAGCGAGGGCAAGGGCCTGGGTCACCAGTTCCTGCGCCACATTGAGCGTACGGCTCTGATCATGCATGTCGTCGACATGACGGGTGGTTTTGAGGATCGCGATCCGGTCGAGGATTACCACATCATCAACCGCGAGCTCGAGCAGTATGGCGCCGAGCTCTCGGAGCGTCCGCAGATCGTCGTTGCCAACAAGTGCGACGCGCCGGGCACGGCCGACAAGATTGCCGACCTTAAGCGCGCAGCGCTCGACGATGGGCATATGTTCTTTGCTGTGTCTGCTGTGACGGGCGCCGGCCTCAACACGCTGATGCTTGCCGTGGGCGAGCAAGTGGCTAAGCTGCGCGCCGAGTTGACTGTCTCAGATGAGCCGGTCGTTCTGCGCGACGATGAGTGGGAGCGCCGCCGCCTGCAGCGTGAGAAGCGTTTCCGCATTGTCCAGGAAGAGCCCGGTGCTTTCCGCGTGGTCGGTCGTGCCATCGAGCGCATGGTCATCCAGACCGACTGGGAAAATGAGGAAGCCGTCATTTACCTGCAGCATAAGTTTGCGCGTATGGGTGTTGACGACGCGCTCGAGAAGGCCGGTTGCCGTGCGGGCGACGAGGTCCGCATTTGCCAGCGCGCCTTTGACTTTGAGGGCGCTGAGGACTTCTCGGAGTACGAGGAGCTCGAGGATGCTGACGAGGACGTTGCCGTTGAAGCCATTGACGTGGCCGATGCTGCGGATGAGGGCGTCGAGGTTGTCGATGCGGCGGATGCCGCGGGCGATGCCGAGACCTCGGAGGGCGAGTAAGCCATGTCGCTGCGCGGTGGAATCGGTCTGCCCGAGCTTCCTCTAGAGGACGGGCGGGAGTTTAGGCTCGGCATTATGGGCGGCACATTCGACCCGATTCATTACGGGCACTTGGTGACTGCCGAGCAGGCGCGCGAGTCGCTCGACTTGGACGCTGTGCTCTTTATGCCGGCGGGCTCTCCTGCCTTTAAGCTTGACAAGCCGGTGACGCCTGCCGAGGACCGTTATGCCATGACGGTCCTCGCCACCGCCGCGAACCCGGCCTTTTTGGCGAGCCGGTTCGAGATCGACCGTCCGGGCGTAACCTATACGGCCGATACGCTCCATGCCCTTCGCGACTTTTACCCGCCGCAGGTAAAGCTTTACTTTATTACGGGCGCCGACGCGATTATCGATATCGTGACCTGGCATGATGCCGAACGAATCGCTGAGCTTGCTACCTTTATTGCGGCGACGCGACCGGGCTTTGATATCGATACGGCGCGTGCCCGAATCAAAGAGTCGGGGCTGCCGTTCGACGTGCGCTATATTCAGATTCCGGCGCTGGCGATCAGCTCGACGAACATTCGTAAGCGAGTTGCCCGCGGCATGAGCGTGCGCTATCTTACGAGCGAGTCCGTGCTCGGCTACATTCGCAAGCGCAGGCTATATGCCGATTTGGGCCAAGAGGATTTTGAGTGATGGGGGTCTACGTTGTCGGTAGAGGATCAGTTTGAGGGCGATGAGCGCGCGCTGCTCAAGCGCATTCAAGAGCTGCTCGATGTTCGCATGAAGGATAAGCGCAAGCGCTATGTGCATTCGCTGGGTGTTGCCGAGACCGCACTTCATCTGGCCGAGGTCTACGGCGTTGACCGCTTTGATGCCGCTGCCGCCGGCTTGATCCACGACTGGGACAAGGTGCTTTCCGATGACGAGCTGGTCACGCGCGCTCTGCATTACGGCATTAAGATTGCCGGCTCTCCTTCTGCCGCGACGCCGCTTTTGCATGGCCCTGTTGCCGCCTATGAGCTTCCGCAGCTTTTTCCCGAGCTGTCGCCGGCGGTCTTTCAGGCTGTCGACCGTCACACCGTGGGTGCCTGCGATATGACGCCGCTCGATATGGTGGTCTTTGTGGCCGATGCCATCGAGCCCAACCGCCACGGCGACTATGCACGTGCGCTGCGCAAGATGGTGGGGGAGTCGACGCTCGACGAGTTGTTCTTCTCCTGTTTTGCGCAGGGTTTGGTCTATGTGATTCAGTCCGGGCGCTATCTTTATCCCACGGCTATTTCGATTTACAACCATTACGCCCAGCTGCGCTAGCTCGGGCTGTCTAGAAAGAGGTATTCCATGGCCGACGAGACCATGACCGACGAGCAGATTCTTGAAGGTGTGGAGCACAAGAGCTTCGTCGCCACGTCCGACCGCACTGCCGCCTCGCTGTCTGCGAGCGGTGTCGCCGCCGAGGATGTCGCCCGCGCCGCCGCGCAGGCCGCCTACGACAAGAAGGGCGAGGACGTTCAGGTGCTCGACCTGACCGAGCTTTCCGATGTGTGCGACTATTTTGTGCTTGCCACCGGTACCAACAACCGCCAGGTCGATTCTATCGTCGACGAGATCGAGGAGAAGGTCGCCGAGGCTTGCGGCGAGCATCCGTTCTCCATCGAGGGCCGCGAGCAGAAGACCTGGATGCTCATGGACTATGGTTCGGTTGTCGTCCACGTCTTCACTCCCGAAGCCCGCGACTTCTACCGCCTCGAGAAACTCTGGGGAGACGCCCCCCAGCTCCCCCTCAACCTCCTCTAGTAGCTCATTTGAGACGGGGTTTAGCTACCCTCACGCATATCGCCGGGCAGGTGCGGTTTTCCGCACCTGCCCGGCTTTCTTTTTGCCCAAAGGCGGTTAATCGTTGAAGCGGGATTGGCGGCCGAAGGAAAGGGCGGTGTCGCCGAATTTGTCTCGGACGGCGTCGATGGCGACGGAGAGGTCGCGGCGGTCGCTGGATTGGGCTCCGCGGTCATCGATCTCGCAGAACAGGTCAGTCTGGATGCCGCCTTGGTGGTCGAAGTCGCTCATGCCGATGCCCGCTAAGCGAACATGCATGCCATCCTGCCAGATGTTGTCGAGCAGTTCGAGTGCAACCGCCACGAAGATGTTCTCATCGTCGGTCGGATGAGGCAGCCGGCGCTGTGCCGAGCGACCGCTTCCATACGAATACTTGAGCTTGAGCGTCACCGTGGCGCCCGTCAGCCCCTGACGGCGCAGACGGCGTCCCACTGACTCTCCCAACAGCGCAATCGCCGCCTCAATATCCTCACGCTCAGTCAAATCTTTAGCAAAGGTGCGTTCATTGCTGACCGACTTGACCTCGTGCTCTTCATCAAGACTCGTGACTTCGGAGATTTCGAGTCCCAGCGCACGCTGGCGCATGCGTTCGCCGTTGACGCCAAAAATAGAGGCCAAGGTGGATTCCGGTGCACGTGATAGCTCGCCGAGGGTGTAGATGCGCATGCGGCGCAGTCGCTCCTCGGCCGAGCGCCCGATGCCGCTCATGGCAGATACCGGCAGCGCGGCCAAAAAGCGCTGCTCGGTTCCGGGGCGCACGATGGTCAGCCCAAACGGCTTATCCCGCTCGCTTGCGATCTTTGCGACCGTCTTGTTGCAGCCCACGCCAATGGAACAGGTCACTCCCAGCCCTGCCACGCGGTCGCTTATACGCCGCGCAACCAGCAGCGGGTCTTCGGGCGCAAAGCGACCCGGTGTGATATCGATAAAGGCTTCGTCGATGGATACGCGCTCAACACGCGGGGTCTCGTCGGCGAGAATCGCCATGACCTGCGCGCTCACCTCGCGGTATCGGTCAAAGTGCCCGTGTGTCCAAATGGCTTGCGGGCACAAGCGCCGTGCCTCGGCCGAGGCCATGGCAGAGTGCACGCCAAAGCGACGCGCCTCATACGAACACGTGGACACGACGCCACGCGAATCGGCGTCTCCGCCCACGATGAGCGGCTTTCCTCGCCATTCGGGATGATCGAGCATTTCCACGCTCGCAAAAAACGCATCAAGGTCCATGAGGCCAACCGCCGGACCCGTCCAGGGAGGCGGCGTGACGCCCATGGCATCCTCATAACCGTATGTATGTTCGCGTCTTTCCATGTCATGAGTATACCACGCAGCTCATGTGGGGTGCGTGTATGTGCTTGCAAATCCCGAATTCTTGTCTAAGATATGGATTTGCCCTCGACTACACCGAAGAAGTTGGTCTCACGGACTTCACCTGCCCGCGTCGATGGCGTATTATGTTCAACTGTTTGTTTGTAGTTGCAGCCTAAAGCTGCTTGGTTGGAGGAGTTTCCTTTGGCAGTCAAGATTCGCCTTGCTCGTCACGGCGCTAAGAAGCGTCCGTACTACCGTGTCGTCGTCGCCGATTCCCGCGCCCCGCGTGACGGTCGTATCATCGAGGAGGTTGGCCGCTACAACCCGATGACCGCCCCCAAGACCATCAACCTCGACCTCGAGAAGATCGCCGACTGGCAGTCCAAGGGCGCTCAGCTCACCGACGCCGTCGCCGCTCTGGTCAAGGCCGCCAACGAGGGCGAGAAGACCGAGACCGTCGTCAAGAAGTCCAAGAAGCAGCTCGCCAAAGAGGCCGAGGCCGCTAAGGCTGCCGCTGAGGCCGCTGAGGGCGCCGAGGAGTAAATCGTGCCTGAGGTTGACGCTGCACAGCTCGAGGGTGAGGCAATGCTCTCAGATCGCATCGCTGATCTCGTCGAATATCTCGTTGTTCAGATCGTCGACGACCCGGATTCCGTGAGCCTTGAGGTCATCGATGGTGACGACGCCTCTACAATTGAGGTTTCGGTCGCCGAGGATGACGTCGCAAAGGTCATCGGCCGTCGTGGCCGTACCATCAAGGCCATTCGCACGCTCGCCCGTGCACTGGCCGCTCGCCTCGACACTGCTGTCGAGGTAGAGGTTCTGGGCTAGGACCTTGAGGTCCCAGTACAAAAACATCGCCCGTGTGGTCAAGCCGCACGGAAGGAAGGGGGAGGTCCTCGCGCAGCCGCTGCGGGGGCTTCCTTCTGTATTAGAGCCGGGTATGCGGGTCGCTCTGACGCCGCCGGCGCTCAAGCGCGACCGCTTTTGCACGGTCGTGTCCGTCACCGATACGGGCGATGGCGATCTGGTCTCGTTTGAGGGCATTGACGACTTGACAGCCGCCGAGGGCATCACGGGATGCTATGTGCTGGCAAATCGTGACGATTTTGAGCTCGATTCGCTCGACGCTGCCTATACCGACCTGATGGGTCGCGAGGTGGTCGACGAGCGGTTCGGTTCGCTCGGCACGATCGTCGAGATCATGTCGACGCCCGCCAACGATGTTTGGGTTGTCGAGGGCGATCGGTACGGCGAGGTGCTGATTCCCGTGATCGAGCAGGTTGTGCTCGATCTTCCCGACACAGGAACAATTTCCGTCCACGTTATGGACGGCCTGATCGATATGGACAAGTAGGGAGGACAACATGCTGATTGAGACCCTTTCGGTCTTTCCCGAGATGTTTGAGCCCGTCATGTCCACATCGATTTTGGGCCGCGCCCGCAAGGCCGGCCTTTTTGATTTTAAGGCGTATAACCTGCGCGACTGGACGCACGACCGCCATCGCACCGTCGATGACGAGCCGTACGGCGGCGGGCAGGGCATGCTTATGAAGGTCGAGCCAATCGCAGAGGCCATCGAGGCCATTAGCGCAGAGGGTCCCAAGCCCACGGTTGTGTTCTTCACCCCCTGTGGCGAGCCCTTTACGCAGCATGTGGCCGAGCGCCTGCTCAAAAGTGAGCGCCTGCTGTTTGTGTGTAGCCGTTACGAGGGCGTCGACGAGCGCGCGTATGCGTATGCCGATGAACGTCTGTCGATCGGCGACTATGTGCTCACGGGCGGCGAGCTGCCCGCGATGGTCGTTGCCGATGCCGTCGTACGCCTCATTCCCGGCGCCCTTGGTGACGAAATGAGCAACGTCGACGAGTCGTTCTCGACCGCCGAGGACGGAGGCCTGCTCGAGTACGCGCAGTACACCCGTCCTGCCGAGTTCAACGGCGAGGGCGTGCCGCCGGTGCTTGTGAGCGGCGATCACGCCAAGGTCGATGCCTGGCGTCGCAAGAACGCCATCGAGCGCACCTGCCGCTGGCGTCCCGACCTGATCGAGACTGCGCGGCTCACGCCCCAGGAGCGTGCATATGCGCAGGAGATCCTTGACGCTTCGTATTCGCAGAGCGAGGAGTGAGTATGGTTCCTACGCAACATTCCGCGTTGAGGGGCGCTTTTGAGTGGATCGCGGTCATCGCGATCGCGCTTGTGGCCACCTTCCTGATCCGCACCTTTGTGGTCGAGCCCTTTGTGGTGCCCACCGGCTCTATGGAGGACACAATCGAGATTGGCGACCAGATCCTGGCGCAAAAGGTGAGCCTCGAGCTCGGTCAGCCCGTCAAGCAGGGCGATATCGTTGTGTTTCACAACCCTGATGGCACCTCCGAGCATGATGTTCTTGTCAAGCGCGTTATTGCCACGGCCGGCCAGACGGTCGACCTGCAGGACGGCAAGGTGGTCGTTGACGGCCAGGCGCTCGACGAGGACTACACGACCGGCATGAGCTGGCCGCTTTCGGTCCAGGCGCCCGCCGCCCAGGCGAGCTATCCCTACACCGTCCCCGACGGGTGCGTGTGGGTGATGGGCGACAACCGCGAAAACTCTGCCGACTCACGCTACTTTGGCCCGGTCGACCGTTCGGATTTGATCGCCGTGGCGCTCGTGCGTTACTGGCCGCTCAACCGTCTGGGCGCTATCGACTAAAAACCGCTATAGTACAGTACCTAACCGTGTAATCGTTTCGACGAGGGGATATTAGAGGCATGAACGCTTCATCGCTTTCCTTCCAAGACATCATCCTGCGCCTCCAGCAGTACTGGGGCGAGCAGGGCTGCGTCATTATGCAGCCCTATGACTCCGAGGTCGGTGCCGGTACCTTCCATACCGCGACCACGCTGCGCTCGCTCGGTCCCGCCGAGTGGCGCACCTGCTATGCGCAGCCCTGCCGCCGTCCCGCCGACGGCCGCTACGGCGAGAACCCCAACCGCATGCAGCATTACTATCAGTTCCAGGTGCTCATCAAGCCCTCACCGGTCAACGCCCAGGAGCTCTACCTGGGGTCTCTTGCCGCTATCGGTCTGGACCCCAACGACCATGACGTCCGCTTTGTCGAGGACGACTGGGAGAGCCCGACGCTCGGCGCCTGGGGCCTTGGCTGGGAGGTCTGGCTCAATGGCATGGAGGTCACGCAGTTTACGTACTTCCAGCAGGTGGGCGGTATCGAGGTCGACCCCGTTCCTGTCGAGATCACCTACGGCCTGGAGCGTATCGCCATGTACGCCCAGGGCGTTAACTCGGTCTACGACCTGGTGTGGAGCTACCTGCCCGACGGCACGCCCATGACCTATGGCGACGTGTTCCTCGAGAACGAGCGCGAGTTCAGTGCCTATAACTTTGAGGTCGCCAACGTCGAGATGATGCGTCAGAAGTTTGACGACTACGAGGCCGAGTGCCACTCCTGTCTGGAGCGCAAACTGCCGCTGCCGGCATACGACTGCGTCATGAAGTGCAGCCACGCCTTCAACCTGCTCGATGCCCGCGGCGCGCTGTCCGCGGTCGAGCGTGCCAACTACATCCTGCGCGTCCGCGCTGTCGCCAAGGCGTGCTGCGAGGCCTACATGGCCGAGGTCGCCGGAGTCAACGAGAATGCCGACCAGGAAGGCGAGGTGGCGTAAGCCATGGCAGACGCTAAGGATTTCCTGTTTGAGATCGGTACGGAGGAAATGCCCTCTGCACCGCTGAACAATGCCGTCAAGCAGCTTGGCACCATGATCGCCAAGGGTCTCGACGAGGCCGGTCTGGCCCACGGCGAGGTCCGCGTGATCTCGAGTCCGCGCCGCCTGGCTGCACTCGTTGCCGACGTCGCCACCGCGACCGATGAGGTTCACGAGGTCAAGCGTGGCCCCGCGGCCAACATTGCCTTCGACGCTGACGGTAACGCCACCAAGGCCGCCCAGGGCTTTGCCCGCAAGTGCGGTGTGGCTGCCGAGGACCTTGTCCGTCGCGAGGACACCGACGGTCGCGAGTATGTGTTCGCCGAGAAGAATATTCCCTCCGCACCGGCTACGCCGATTCTGACCGCTCTGTGCGAGAAGACCATCGCCGGCCTGCAGTGGCCCAACTACCGCAGCCAGCGCTGGGGCCACGAGCACGCGACCTTTGTTCGTCCGGTTCGTTGGATCTGCTGCCTTTTGGGCGAGGATGTTGTGCCCGTGTCGTTTGCCGACGTGACGAGCGGCAACACCACGCGTGGTCATCGCGTACTTGGCCCCGGTGACCATGTGGTCGCCAGCCCCGCTGTTTACGAGCAGGTGCTCGAGGACGCCGGTGTGCTTTCTGCCGAGCGCCGTCGCGAGGCCATCCTTGCCGGTATCGCCGAGGTCGAGGCTGCCCGTCCCGGCTGCCATGTCGATACGCCCAAGAAGGTCTTTGAGGAGGTCATTAACCTCTGCGAGTGGCCGACGGTGCTCGTCGGTACCTTCGACGAGGAGTTCCTCAAGGTCCCGCACGAGATCATCTGCGAGTCCATGCTCACCAACCAGCGCTACTTCCCGATCTATGACGGCGAGGGTAAGCTCACGCGTGAGTTCGTTGTCGTCTCCAACAGCAAGCCCGAGAACGCCGAGCGCGTGATCGACGGCAACGAGCGCGTCGTGCGCGCCCGTCTGGACGACGCCAAGTTCTTCTACGAGGAGGACCTGAAGATCTCCCTCGACGAGTTCCGTGAGCGTCTGGCCAAGGTGGCCTTCCAGGAGAAGCTCGGTAGCGTGCTCGCCAAGTCCGAGCGCATCGAGCAGCTCGCACTCGCTATTGCCCGTGAGGCTCATCTGGGCGCCCATCTTGCCGCTGACGCTGCTCGCGCCGCGCACCTGTGCAAGGCCGACCTGGTATCCAACGCCGTCGTCGAGTTCACGAGCCAGCAGGGCGTGATGGGCGGTTATTACGCGACCGCGATGGGGGAGAATGACGAGGTCGCCCATGCCATCCGCGATCACTATCGTCCCCGCTTTGCCGGTGACGAGTTGCCCGAGGGCACCGCTGGCTGCATCGTGGCCTGCGCCGACAAGCTCGATACCATCGCCGGTATCTTTGCCATCGGCGAGCCCCCGACTGGCTCTTCGGACCCCTACGCGCTGCGTCGCGCCGCCATCGGCATCATCAACATCCTGCGCGACCGTCTGCCGATCGATCCCACGTCGCTTATCGACTTTGCCCTTGAGCTCTATAGCGAGCAGGGTATCGAGTTCGACGCCGCCGAGGTCGCCCAGCAGGTTCGCGACTTCTTCCACGGCCGTCTGGTGAGCATGGCCCGCGACGAAAAGATCCCGGCCGATACCGTTGCCGCCGTCTCCGCGGTGCACATCATCGCCCCGTCCGTCTTCTTCGCCCGCTGCGCCGCCCTCGACGAGGCCCGCAAGAACGACGCCGAGACCTTCGACAACCTGGCTACCGCCTATGCCCGTGCCGCGCACATCTCCAAGCCCGAGCTGGGTGCGGAGTACAACCGCAGCCTGATGGGCGAGGTCGAGCTCGCGCTCGCCGATGCCTCCGAGGCTGCTCAGACCGCTGTCGACGCCGCCCTTGCTGCCGAGGACTACCCGGCCGCATTTGCTGCCCTCGCCGCCCTGCGCGCGCCCATCGACCGTTTCTTCGATGAGGTTATGGTCATGGACAAGGACGAGCAGCTCCGCGATAATCGCCTTAAGCTGCTCAACCGCTTCGAGGTCGTTTTCTCCGGCATCGCCAACATCGGTGAGCTTGCCCGCAAAAAGTAAGCCAGCCTGCGCGTAAGCGCAAAAGGAGCCCCGCATGGATTGCCCGGTCACCGCTCGTCCCACCGTTATCGTTATCTCCGACTCGCTCGGCGATACCGCTTGTGAGGTGGTGCTTGCGGCGTCCGGGCAATTTGATGAAGGGGCTTTTCGTCTCTTGCGCCTGCCCAAGGTGAACTCGGTGGAGCAGGTCAAGTCGTTTGTGGGTCCGCGCGTCGATGCGGACCATCGCGATATTGCCGTGTTCCACACCATTGTCGATCCGGCGCTTCGCGCCCGCGTGCTCGATTACCTGGGTATGCTGCACATTCGCTCGGTCGACCTGATTGGCCCGACGCTTGCCGTGCTGTCGTCGCTTATCGGTGTGCCGCCCAAAGGCGTTGCGGGCGTGATTCACAAGACCGATGACCGCTATTTCCATCGTATCGAGTCCATGGAGTATTTCGTTGAGCACGATGACGGGCGCGGCTGCGACGATCTGTCAGGTGCCGATATCGTGCTGCTGGGCGTATCGCGCACGTCCAAGACGCCGCTGTCGATGTATCTGGCCTATCAAGGTTACAAGGTTGCCAATGTTCCGTTGGCCCATGGCATGGAGCCGCCCAAGTCGATTTACGAGGTCGACCCGATGCGCCTGTTCGGCCTGATTTCGACCGTCGATGTGATTTCCGAAATTCGCGATAGCCGCTTGGGCGATGACTACGCTCGTGCCGTTGCCGGCTCCTATGCCGAGCCCGAGAGCGTGCACAGCGAGCTCGAGGAAGCCCGTGCGCTCATGAAGCGCCTAGGCTGCTTTGTGGTGCGTACCGACGGCAAGGCCATCGAGGAAAGCGCTGCCGAGATCATTAGCCACTTGGAGGAAATCCAAGAAGCCCGTGCCCGCCGCGCCGCCCGTCGAGCCCAACAAAGCTAGCTTATTGGGGTAGCTAAAAATGCCCTGTCTAAAATAACCAACTAACAATAATGCACGATAATGATAAAGCGATTTAGCAAGAAACTTGCATCTGACCTGCATTTTTCTTGCAGTGGTATCTTCATAAGGTAGCCACCTTTACCTACCGTTTACCGCCAGTTTTAGCACGTTTACCAAACCGCGCACCCTCTGCTCAAGCCTGCTCAAAACGCGCCGTATAGTTCCCTCACGGCTCGCATCAGGCGGGTCGATTCGTTACCACGGTCGTGCGCGAGAGCGCATGGAAGGGGAAGTATCGTGAGCGATTGCAAGAGGGTTTACCGTTTTGGGACCGACGCCCAGGGCACCTGTGTCACCGAGGGCGACAAGTCCATGAACTTCGTGCTTGGCGGCAAAGGCGCTAACCTTGCCGAGATGAGCCGTATCGGCCTGCCGGTTCCCGGTGGCTTTACCATTACCTGCCAGACCTGTGTCGAGTACTCCGGTGCCGGCAACGTCTGGCCCGAAGGCGCGCTCGATGAGATCGTTGCCGCCGAGGCGGACCTCGAGGCCCGCTGCGGCAAGAAGCTCGGCGACGCCTCCGATCCGCTGCTTGTGTCGGTTCGTTCGGGCGCTCCGTTCTCCATGCCCGGCATGATGGACACGGTCCTTAACTTGGGCCTCAATGACGATTCCGTCCAGGGCCTCATCGCGCAGACACAGAACCCGCGTTTTGCCTGGGATAGCTACCGCCGCTTTATCCAGATGTTTTCCAATGTCGTCATGGGCGTTGACGCCGACCTGTTCGAGAACGCCCTGACCCAGGCCCGTCTGGTCGCCGGCGTTCGCGTCGATTCCGAGCTTTCGCCCGAGGACCTGCAGGAACTCGTCGAGACCTTTAAGGGCATCTTCTCCGAGAACGTCGAGGCCGCCCTGTATCCCGAGCTCGAGGTCGCCGACGGCAAGCCCGTCTTCCCGCACGATCCTGAGCTTCAGCTGCGTCTTGCCATCCAGGCCGTCTTTGGCAGCTGGATGAACGAGCGCGCCTGCATCTACCGCAAGCAGCACGGCATCTCCGACGAGCTCGGTACTGCCGTCAACGTCCAAGCCATGGCCTTTGGCAACAAGGGTGAGACCTCCGCGACCGGCGTCGCCTTTACGCGCAACCCGGCCGACGGCACTAAGGAGTTCTACGGCGACTTTCTGGTCAACGCCCAGGGCGAGGATGTCGTCGCCGGCATCCGCAACACCGAGCCCATTGCCGACCTCAAGACCACCCCGGGCCTCGAGTCCGCAGGTGAGGAGCTCGAGCGCGTGTTCCTGACGCTCGAGGATCATTACCGCGATATGTGCGATATCGAGTTCACCATCGAGCAGGGCAAGCTCTGGATGCTCCAGACCCGCGTGGGCAAGCGCACTGCTACCGCCGCTCTGCGCATCGCCATCGAAATGGTCGAGGAGGGCCTGATCGCTCGCGAGGAGGCCGTGAGCCGCGTCGATCCCGCGCAGCTCGACCAGCTTCTGCACCCGCAGTTTGACGCCTCCAAGAAGTATGAGGCGCTGGCCAGCGGTCTTAACGCCAGCCCCGGTGCCGCCGTGGGCGAGGTCGTGTTCTCGAGCGATGACGCCGTCGCGCGCGCCAACGAGGGTCACAAGGTCATTCTGGTTCGTTGGGAGACCAACCCCGATGACCTGAAGGGCATGGTCGCCGCCGAGGGCATCCTCACCAGCCACGGTGGCAAGACGAGCCATGCCGCCGTTATCGCCCGCGGCATGGGTACTCCCTGCGTCTGCGGCGTTGAACGCTTCCACATCGACGCCGCCGAGAAGGTCGTGCGCATCGAGGGCAGCGACCGCGTATTGCACGAGGGCGATGTCATCTCCATCGACGGCACCCAGGGCATCGTCGTCGACGGTCCCGTCGACCTGGTCTCCGCCGAGCTTACCGGTGACCTGGACACTATCCTGTCCTGGGCCGACGAGATTCGCCTGGACGAGACTTGTGGTCATGCCAACCATGTGCGCGTCAACGCCGACAATCCCGAGGATGCCGAGCTTGCCCTCGAGTTTGGCGCCGAGGCTATTGGCCTGTGCCGCACCGAGCACATGTTCCTGGGCGATCGCAAGAACATCATCCAGAGCTTCATCCTGTCTGACGATGAGGCCGTGAAGCAGCAGGCCCTGGCCGACCTGCTCAAGGTTCAGACCGAGGACTTCCTGGCGATGTTCAAGACCATGTCTGGTCGCGATGTGGTCGTCCGCCTGCTCGATCCGCCGCTTCATGAGTTCCTGGATAATCCTCGCGAGCTCGAGGTCGCCATCACCAAGAAGGAAGCCGCTGGCGCCAGCGAGGAAGAGCTTGCCACTCTGCGCGCCCGCCTGCGTCGTATCGACGGCATGGTCGAGTCTAACCCGATGCTCGGCCTACGCGGCGTACGTCTGTCCGTCGTCTTTAGCGATCTGCCGCTCATGCAGGTCCGCGCCGTCGCCACGGCTGCTGCCCGCCTTATCCAGGAGGGCGTCGACCCGCGTCCCGAGATCATGGTTCCGCTCGTCTCCATCACGGCCGAGCACGTCCAGACCCGCGAGGTCATCGAGCGCGTGATCGCCGAGGTTTCCGCCGAGGAGGGTGTCGAGCTCAGCATTCCCGTGGGCACGATGCTCGAGCTGCCGCGCGCCTGCATGGTCGCCGATGAGATCGCGCAGTACGCCGACTTCTTCTGCTTTGGTACCAACGACCTTACCCAGACGACCTTCGGTTTCTCGCGCGACGACGCCGAGGCCAAGTTCATCCCGCTGTACCTGCACAAGAAGATCTTGAAGGACAACCCCTTTGAGACCATCGATACGGCGGTGCTCGAGCTGGTGCGAATGGCCGTCGAGAAGGGCCGCGCCACCAACCCCGGCATGCACTTTGGCGTGTGCGGCGAGCACGGCGGCGACCCCAAGTCCATCAAGGAGCTGTTTAACGTGGCCGACGTGGACTACGTGTCCTGCTCGCCCTACCGCGTGCCCCTCGCACGCCTGGCTGCCGCTCAGGCCAAGCTCGAGGCCAAGCGTTCTGCCTAACGTTTTGGGTTTAGACGCCTAGCGTAGTCCCCTTCATGTCGCCCGTCTCATTCGTGAGACGGGCGGTTATCATGTGCGGGTTTTGTCTTTTTGTCTGCGTAAAAAATTGTTCTTGCAGCAGAAACCCGCGCGTGTATACTCGAATACGTTTGTTCAACTACGTGCCGGCCAAGGTGGTACGGCACCTCTAGAAGAGTAAGGAATTGCACATGGATTACATCCGCGCAATCGAGCGTCAGCAGATCCGCGAGGACATTCCTCAGGTTCGCGTCGCCGACAACGTCAAGGTTCACTACCGCATTAAGGAAGGCGACCGCGAGCGCATCCAGGTCTTCCAGGGCGACGTCATCCGCATGGCCGGCGCCGGTGCCCGCGAGACCTTCACCGTCCGCAAGATGTCCTTCGGTGTCGGTGTTGAGCGTACCTTCCCGCTTCACAGCCCCAAGATCGCCAAGCTCGAGGTCGTTCGTCATGGTCGCGTCCGTCGCGCCAAGCTGTACTACCTCCGCGACAAGGTGGGCAAGGCTGCTCGCATTCCCGAGAAGCGCTAAGAAGATCGCAGCGTCTGTCCACTCGTTTGGACACAAGGGTCACCTTCGGGTGGCCCTTCTTTTTATCTGATTTGCATGCAAGGAGGGCCTGGTATGGCCAATATGACGAGCTCGGTTTCGGCATCGCAGGTTGCCGGAGAGCTGGCGAGCGCAACGTTTGAGGAGATCCCCGCCCTCGTGGAGCATTATCGCGAGGACCCGCGCCAGCAGGTGATCAAGGCTTGCGAGCGTGCCCTTAAGCGCCATGCCAAGGAACTTGCCGAGCGCGAGCGCGTCAATGACATGTACGAGCTTATGCATGAGCTTGGCAGCGATGGGGTGGTCGTTGGTGTCGACGAGGTGGGCCGTGGCTCGGTAGCGGGTCCCTTAACCGTGTGTGCCGTGTGCCTTCCCATGGAGCCGCGCGTCTGGGGCATCAACGATTCCAAAAAGCTCACGCCGGCGCGCCGCGAGCTGCTCTCTGTGAAGATTGCCGAGGTGGCGACGGCGATTGGTTTTTGCCATATCGCGCCTAAGGATATCGATGAGATGGGCATGGCCCGTGCTATCCGTACCGCCGTTGCGGGCGCCGTGGCCGATACGGGGCTCGAGCCCGATTGCGTGCTTATGGATGGCAACCCCTTGGGCGCCGTTCCTAACGAGCGCGATGTGGTGAAGGGCGATGCCAAGATCGCCTGCATCGCCGCGGCGTCCATCATGGCTAAGGTCACGCGTGACGAGATGATGGTCGAGTACGACGCCGAGTATCCCGAGTACCATCTGGCCGAGTCGAAGGGCTATGCGAGCCCCGAGCACATCGAGGCCATTCGAAAACATGGACTTTGTCCACTGCATCGTGTGAGCTTTTGCGGAAACTTTCTGCAGACTGAGCGCCTTTTCTAGGTCAATTGTGGAGACAGGGACCTCTGGGGTTTTATAAACCTGCTGGTAGCGGGCCGTATGCAACACCATTGTTGCGTACGGCCCGTTTTTTGACGGCATTTGGTCAGCTTTTGGTTAGCTTCCGGTACTTACCCGCATGAAAGGTGCCCTCATCATCGGGGCACTGCAGTGTGCGGGAAAGGAGACCCCATGAGTGCCGCAAGCAAAAAGAGCAAGACACAGCAGCTCAAGGAGCGTTGGGAAAACGGCGAGCTCGACTGCGGGGCGATGACGCCCGAGTTTATCAAGGGACTCAGTCCCCGCGAGCTGGGCATGCTGGGCGAGCTGATCACCATTGACTACTTTAACGAGCGCGGCTACACCTTGCTGGAGCAGGGTTATCGTTGCACCGAGGGCGAGGCTGATCTGGTGCTGCTCGATGAGCTCGACGATGTCGTGGTGATGGCCGAGGTCAAGACCAGACGCGTCGTACTGGATTGCAACACGCGGGTCTTTCCCGAGGAGGCCGTGGACGCCCAAAAGCAACGCCGCTACCGCCGCATCGCAAGCTGCTATCTTATGGAGCATTATCCGCTCAAGGCGATCCGCTTCGATGCCGTGGGTGTCACCATTCGCGGCGGGCATATCGCCGAGATCGAGCATCAGTACAACGCGTTCGATTGGCAGGTGTCGTGATGGCGTTCGAGACGTTTGCCGTTCACGCGGCCTGCATCCGCGGCGTCGAGGCGATTCACGTCACGGTCGAGGTCTCGCTTGCCGGCGGCGTTCCGGGCATTCAGATGCTCGGCATCCCGAGTATGGAGGTGATGGAGTCACGCGGTCGTATTCGCTGCGCGATGCGCTCCGCCGGGTTCGAGATCCCGCGCTCGGGCATTACCGTTAACCTGGCACCCGGCGATATCCGCAAGACCGGTAGCGGCTTTGATCTGCCCATCGCCATCGCGGTTCTGGCGGCCGATGGGCAGATTCCCCGTGACAACCTCGATCGCTGCCTTATCGCCGGCGAGCTCGGCTTGGACGGTACGGTGCTTCCTGTCAAGGGCGAGGTGGCGTTTCAGCTGCTGGCTCGCGACATGGGGCTGTCTTTTATCGCCGGCAGGTCAGACCAGCATGTGCCACTCGCGGGCGTGGATTGCGGCTTTATCGATCATTTGTCTCAGCTTGCTCATGGTATGGGCGATGCCTCGCGGCACTACTTGGATTCCGAGGGCGTCGAGGCGACCTTTGAGCCAGAGCTCGACTATGCCGACGTGCTGGGGCAGGAAGTCGCTAAACGCGGCATGGCGCTTGCGGCGGCAGGAGAACTCGGCTTGCTCATGATCGGGTCTCCGGGATCGGGCAAGACGATGCTCGCACGCCGTATGACCGGCATCCTGCCCGAGCTTTCCGTTGAGGATCAGCAGGAGGCACTGTGCATCCATTCGGTTTTGGGTGAGAACATTGATGGCTTGTTGGCGGGGCACCGCCCCTTCCGCAGTCCCCACCACAGTATTTCGACCGCAGGCCTTATCGGCGGCGGGCGCCCGGTGCACCCGGGTGAGATCAGCCTTGCTCATGGCGGCGTGCTCTTTTTGGACGAGCTTGCCGAGTTTCCCACGGGCGTGCTGCAGACGCTGCGTCAGCCCATTGAGCGCGGCTACGTGAGGATCGTACGCGTCGACGGGGCTTTTACCTTCCCGTCGCGCTTTCAGCTGCTGGCTGCGAGCAATCCCTGCCCCTGCGGCTTTTTGGGCGATCGCGAGGTGCCGTGTCGCTGTTCGGCGGCGATGGTCGAGCGCTATCGGTCTAAACTGCGCGGTCCTTTGGCCGACCGTATCGACATGATGATCGATGTGACCCGTCCCGACCCTCAAGTGATTATCGAGGGTGCGGAGGGCATGTCGTCGGCCGAGTTACGTGACTACGTTGTGCGCGGTCGCGCCTTTCGCGCTTGGCGCGAATCCCTCATGGACGATGCGGATGCCGAGGCCGAGGATGACGAGACACGGTCCATTGACGGCGTCGTTTCGACCTTTGAGCTCGATGATGCGGCGGAGAAGTGTGTGCTCGGCCTGTCGAAGCGCACGCATCTCACAGGGCGTGGCATCGTGCGCCTTGTTCGCATTGCGCGCACGATCGCAGATGTCGCCGAGAGCGAGCAGGTGACGCAGGACCACGTGCTCGAGGCGGCGATGTACCAGGGAAGGAGGGACCAATGATGGCTGAGGGGACCTTCGAGCTGCATCCAGGTGACGCGTTGTATCCCGAGACCGTTTTGGAGCTTTCTGATGTACCTCAGACGCTCTATGTGCGCGGCAACCCCGAGGCGCTTTCGACGCCCGCGCTCTCCATCATCGGTGCGCGAAAGGCCTCGCCGTATGGTCTTGCCGTGGCAGAGCTTGCGGCGAAGGTGGCGGTTGAGGCGGGAGTGACGGTAGTTTCGGGCGGTGCGGTCGGTTGTGACCAGGCCTCGGGTTGGGCTGCGGTCAACGCCGGCGGCAAACACGTTGTGGTGCTGGGGACGGGCGCCGACGTGGTCTACCCGCGTTCGAGCGCGGGGCTGATTACGCGCACGCTTGATACGGGTGGCGCGGTCGTGTCGATCTCTCCGTGGGGCATGGGTCCGCGCAAGTTCGCCTTTCCGCGCCGCAATCGCGTAATCGCGGCCCTGTCGCAAGCCCTCTTTGTATCCGAGGCGGGTATGCCTTCTGGGACGTTTTCCACAGCCGAGGCTGCTATGGATTTGGGGCGCGAACTTCTTGCCGTGCCGGGGTCGATCCTATCGCCCGAGTCGCGTGGCACGAATTACCTCATTGCGAACGGTGCCTGCTGCATTGTCGACGAGGAATCTATCGAGATGGCTATCTCACGCATCTACGGAACCCTGCGCTACTCGCGCCCCGATGCTCCCGGCATTGCCGACCTGGATCCAACGCAGCAGACCGTGATGCATGCGCTCATCGCCTCTCCGCTCAAGGTCGACGACATCGCGGCGCTCGTCTCGCTCGATGCTGTCGGCGTACTCAAACTCTTGGGTTCGCTTGAACTCGAGGGTCTTATCGAGCGCATGATGGATGGAAGGTATGCGCCCTCCAAGTTTGCCCTTCACGCCCAGACACCCTTCGGTCACAATGGAAAACGTGTCAATTAGAAAGGTGTTTGCAGATGCAGTTCGATCAGGTGACAGTTATCGGTGGCGGTCTGGCGGGTTCGGAGTGCGCGATCCAGCTGGCAGATCGCGGTTTTGCCGTAAAGCTGTGCGAGATGCGCCCCCAGGTGAGCTCCCCGGCTCACCATACCGATCACCTGGCAGAGCTCGTCTGCTCCAATTCGTTTAAGTCGACCCGTCCGGATTCCGCGGCTGGTTTGCTGAAGGCCGAGCTTGAGCGCATGGGTTCAGTCCTGCTCGATTGCGCCCATCGCGCGGCTGTTCCCGCCGGCGGTGCCCTGGCGGTCGACCGCGTCAAGTTTTCCGAGCTTGTCGAGGCCGAGGTTGCCGCTCGTCCCAATATCGAGGTCGTGCACGGCGAGGTCACGCAGATTCCCGAGGGTCACGTGGTCATTGCCGCGGGCCCGCTGTGTTCACCGGCGCTGAGCGAAGAGGTTATGAAGCTCGTCGGTGGCGATGCCCTGGCATTCTTTGATGCGGCGGCGCCGATCGTCGATGCCTCCACGCTCGATATGGACGTGCTGTTCTCGCAGTCGCGCTACGAGGAGCAGGGGGGCGGCGACTATCTCAACGCTCCGCTCAATAAGGAGGAGTACGAGGCCTTTATCGAGGCGCTTACCACGGCCGACCGTGTGGTGCTCAAAGACTTTGAGGGCGGCGATCTGTTCCAGGCTTGCCAGCCTGCCGAGGAAGTTGCGCGCACCGGCAAGGACGCCATTCGATTTGGCGCCATGAAGCCCGTCGGCCTCACCGACCCGCGTACCGGACGTCGCCCCTGGGCGGCGATTCAGCTGCGTGCCGAGAACAAGGAGAAGACCGCCTATAACCTGGTGGGCTTCCAGACCAACTTAACCTTTGGCGAGCAGAAGCGCGTCTTCCATATGGTGCCGGGCCTGGAGAACGCTGAGTTCTTCCGCTACGGTGTCATGCACCGCAATACCTTTGTCGACGCCCCGCATGTGCTCGATGGCACCTTTGCCGTGCCCGGTACCGGTGTGCGCCTGGCCGGTCAGATCACCGGCACCGAGGGGTACATGGAAGCCGTGGCGACAGGTCTGCTCGCGGCGCTCAACACCTATGCCGAGGCTATCGGTGCCGCGGGCGTCGAGTTGCCGCGTGTGGGCGCCCTGGGTGCGCTCGTGGGCTATGCGACCGATCCTGCCACCGTGGGCTATCAGCCCATGCATGTCAACTTTGGCCTGGTGCCGCCACTCGAGGATGGTAAGCGCCGCAGCAAGCGCGACCGCTACCAGGCCTATGCGGACCGTGCGCTCGAGGCCCTCGATGCCTACTTGGCCACGCGTTCCGACTTGTTTGGAGGCGACCGGTCATAGCCTTTGACCTGTACGACACCGTCGACTCTTTTATCGCCTATATCGCACGCGTTGAGGGGCTTTCTCCCAACACGGTGACGGCCTATGGCTCGAGGCTGGAGCGCTTTGCTGCTTGGTGCGAGCGCGAGGATATTGATGCTTTCGCTGCCGACGTGCGCACCATTCGTCGCTATCTTGCTGAGCTTTCGCGTGAGCAGGTGGCTCCCCGAACGCTTGCGGCGCACCTGTCGGCTATCCGATCTCTCTATCGCTGGATGGCTGCCGAGGGGATTGTCGAGGGCGATGCGGTCTCGGCGATCGCATCGCCCAAGCTGCCGCGTGACCTGCCGGGCGTCCTTACGACCCAGCAGGTTGAGGCGCTGCTCAAGACGCCTGATACCTCGACGCCCGCGGGACTGCGCGATGCGGCGATGCTTGAGTTGCTCTATGCCTCCGGCGCGCGAATCTCGGAGCTCGCGGCGCTCAACGTGGAGTCTATTGGTTGGTCCGAGCGAACGCTGCGACTTTGGGGCAAGGGGAGCAAGGAGCGTATCGTCCCTCTGTATCGTCGTGCGCTCGAGGTGACGCATCTCTATATTGAGGAGGGGAGGCCGGAGTTGCTCGCTCAGGCAAAGCGCCGCGACCTCGCTACTGGGCCGCATCCGCTGCTTATATCGGCGCGTGGCAATCGCATGAGCGCCGCCATGCTCCGGCGGCGGTTCCATACGCTGGCGACGCTCGCCGGCATTCCGGCCGACATCGCCCCGCATGCGATGCGCCATACCTTTGCGACCGACTTGCTCGAGGGCGGTGCGGACCTGCGCTCGGTTCAAGAGCTGCTAGGTCATGCGAGCCTGTCCACGACGCAAATCTACACACATCTCACGCCCGATCGGCTCAAACGTGCCGTGGCTCAAGCCCATCCCCGCGGCGAATAGTGGCTGGGACGTCCCGCGCCGCACTCAGGTGTGTGGTTTTGATTGCGGGTTGGCAGGAAGATGCATTCCTGCTATCATTCATCGGGTTGCTTCACGGCAACATGTTTTTATCACGCACGCGCGGCTACTTCATACCGTGGTGCCCGGGCTTTGGTAGCACATGTCCGGGTTGGTTTTGGAGGATGACCCCGCGCGGAGGCAAACCACAGGAGGTTTAACATGGCTACCAAGATTAATATCCGCACCCTGCTCGAGGCCGGCTGCCACTTCGGTCACCAGACCCGTCGCTGGAACCCCAAGATGAAGCCGTTCATCTTCGGTGAGCGCAACGGCATCTACATCCTCGACCTCAAGCAGACCATCCTCGACGCCGACCAGGCCTACACCTTCGTCAAGAACGTCGCCAAGGGTGGCAACGTGCTGTTCGTCGGCACCAAGAAGCAGGCTCAGGAGGCCGTCAAGAACGCTGCTGAGCGCGCCAACATGCCTTACATCAACCAGCGTTGGCTCGGCGGCATGCTGACCAACTTCGTCACCATCCGCTCCCGCATCAACCGCATGGAGGAGCTCGAGGCCATGGTCGAGGACGGCCGCATGGCTGTTCTGCCCAAGAAGGAGCAGGCTGTTCTCGGCAAGGAGCTCACCAAGCTCCAGACCAACCTCGGTGGCGCCCGCGACATGAAGGGTCTGCCCCAGGCTCTCTTCGTCATCGACACCAAGCGCGAGGAGAACGCCATCAAGGAGGCTCAGCGCCTGAACATCCCCGTCGTCGCTCTGATCGACACCAACTCCGATCCCGACGAGGTCGAGTACGGCATCCCCTGCAACGATGACGCTATCTCCGCTGTCACCCTTATGTGCGAGCTCATGGCTGACGCCTGCCTCGCTGGCTCTGGTAAGGAGCAGGTCTCCGAGGCCGAGATGGCCGCTGAGCCCAAGGCCGAGTAAATCAGTCTTAGTTAATTCTTTTTCATCTCTTTGAAAGGAACCACAATGGCCCAGATTACCGCCGCTATGGTCAAGCAGCTCCGCGAGATGACCGACTCCCCGATGATGGAGTGCAAGAAGGCTCTCGTCGAGGCTGACGGCGACATGGACGCCGCTGTCGACGTTCTGCGTAAGAACGGCCTTGCCAAGGCTGCCAAGAAGGCTGGCCGTGAGACCAACGAGGGCGCTGTCGCCGCGTTCGTCTCCGAGGATGGCAAGACCGGCGCTCTGCTCGAGCTCTCCTGCGAGACCGACTTCGTTGGCTCCAACGCCAAGTTCACTGGCTTTGCTTCCAAGGTCGCTGAGGTTGTCGCTACCACCGAGCCTGCTGACGTCGACGCTCTGCTCGAGAAGCCGATGGGTGAGGAGACCGTTTCCTCCGAGCTCACCGAGATGATTCACATCATGGGCGAGAACATGAAGATCTCCCGCTTCGCTGCCCGCAAGGCCGAGAACGGCGCGCTCGCTTCTTACATCCACATGGGTGGTAAGATCGGCGTCCTCGTCGAGTTCGCCTTCGAGAAGGCCGAGACCGCTCAGGCTGAGTCCTTCAAGACCTTCGCTCACGACGTTGCCCTTCAGGTTGCCGCCGTCGCCCCGATCTGCGCTACCCGCGATCAGGTTCCGGCCGAGACCGTCGAGCACGAGAAGCAGATCTACATGGCTCAGGCTGCCGAGTCCGGTAAGCCCGAGGCTATCCAGGAGAAGATGGCTGTCGGCCGTCTGGAGAAGTTCTACAAGCAGTCCGTGCTCACCGAGCAGGAGTTCATCAAGGACAGCTCCCTCACCATCAAGAAGTACGCTGAGCAGGTCTCCAAGGAGCTCGGCGACACCATTACCGTCGTTGCCTTTGACCGTCTGGTCCGTGGCGAGTAAATAAGCTCTTGTAGCTGGTAATGAGCAGGCTGTGGGTTTTACTCACAGCCTGCTTTTTCATGGCTCTTCTTAGAGCCTTTGATAGAATGTTGAGAGTTCAATCTAAAGGAGGATCGCTTTGTCCGACATCCGATATAAACGCGTGCTTCTTAAGCTTTCCGGCGAAGCACTGATGGGCGACGGCCAATATGGCATCGACCCCAAGGTTACCGACCATCTTGCCAAGCAGGTCAAGGAGCTGCTAGCCGTTGGCCATGAGGTCGGCGTCGTTGTCGGCGGCGGCAATATTTTCCGCGGCATGGCCGGCGCTGCCGGTGGCATGGAGCGTGCTCAGGCCGACTACATGGGCATGCTGGCAACCGTTATGAACGCGCTCGCCCTGCAGGATGCCTTCGAGCATAACGATGTTCCCTGCCGCGTGATGAGCGCTATCCAGATGAACGAGATCTGCGAGCCCTATATTCGCCGTCGCGCCATCAACCACCTTTCCAAGGGCAACGTCGTCATCTTCGCTGCCGGTTCGGGCAATCCGTACTTTACGACCGACACCGCCGCGGCTCTTCGTGCGTGCGAGATCGGCGCCGAGATTCTGATTAAAGCCACCAAGGTTGACGGCATCTACGACAAGGATCCCGTCAAGTGCGCCGATGCCGTCCGTTTTGACAAGATTACCTATCACGAGGTGCTCGTCCGCGGCCTGCAGGTTATGGATTCCACGGCTACGGCACTGTGCCAGGATAACCGTATGCCGATTTTGGTCCTCAACATCGATGGCGAGGACACCGTCAAGCGCGCGCTCGCGGGTGAGCCCGTCGGCACGCTCGTCTATCAGGAGGATTAAGCATGGCAGAGAACATCACCGCCCATATGGACAAGTCGCTCGAGTCCCTCAAGCATAACTTCTCCAAGGTCCGTACCGGCCGCGCCAATGCCAACATTCTGTCCGACATCACCGTCGATTATTACGGGGTTCCCACGCCGGTCACGCAGGTTGCCGCCGTCAAGACCCCCGAGGCCCACATGCTGCTCATCGAGCCGTGGGACAAGGCACTCATCAATGCTATCGTCAAGGCCATCGGCGCTTCCGATCTGGGTATTACCCCCAACTCCGATGGCACCGTCGTTCGTCTTCCGTTCCCGGCTCCCACTGAGGAGCGCCGTCGCGAGCTCGTCAAGGAGTGCCGCGAGTACGCCGAGCAGGCCAAGGTGTCTATCCGTAACATCCGTCGCGACTTCAACAACAAGCTCGAGCGCGATGAGGAGCTCACCGAGGACGATGTCCGTCGCGAGCAGGCCAAGGTCCAGAAGCACACTGATGAGTATGTCGCCAAGGTCGAGGAGCTTCTGAAGGAAAAAGAAGCCGAGGTCATGGAGATCTAAGGTGCAATACGACGAGCATAAACTGGTCGAGTACTTTGCCGACGCCCCTGCGGGCGTCGGTTTTTCCGACCTTGACCTCAATAACATTCCGCACCATATCTCGTGCATCATGGACGGTAACGGTCGTTGGGCCACGTCGCGCGGTCTTGCACGCACCGAGGGCCACAAGGCGGGTATCGTCTCGCTGCGCGAGATCATTACCGCCTGCGTGCGCCTGGGCGTCGACGTGCTTTCTGCCTATGCGTTTTCTACCGAAAACTGGAACCGCCCGCAGCATGAGGTCAACGTCTTGATGCACTTGTTTGCCAAGACGTTCATCGACGAGTTGCCGCTTCTGAAGCGCGAAAACGTGCGCGTTGTCTTTTTGGGTGATATTTCCGCGCTGCCCAAGAAGACCCGCGACGTTTTTGAACGCGGTCTTGCCGAGTGCGCCGATCACACCGGTATGACGCTGGCGCTTGCCGTCAACTACGGCGCGCGTGCCGAGATTACCCGCGCTGTCCGTCAGATCGCGCTCGACGTTGCCGCCGGTAAGATTGATCCTGCCGCAATTGATGACGACATGGTGGCTTCCCACCTCTATACCGCCGGCCTTCCCGATCCTGAGCTTGTGATTCGCACCTCTGGTGAGCTGCGCCTTTCGAACTATCTGCTATGGCAGGTGGCTTATTCCGAGTTCTATGTCACCGATACCTATTGGCCCGACTTTGATCGTTGGGGCCTTGTCGACGCCATTTTGGCCTATCAGGGCCGTGACCGTAGGTTTGGTGGACTGAGCAAGACCGAGGAGGCTTAATCGTGTCCGATCGTCCCAAGGCATCTGCTCCCAAGACGCCTGCGCGCAAAGCTACCGCTGCGGGAGCGCCTACAGCGAAGAGCGGCACCGGTTCGTGGCTGGCGGGCTTTATTACCCGTGCCGCCGCGGGTATCGTCTACGCCGTTGTCTTTATCCTGTGCCTGGTTTTGGGTATCGTGCCCACTGCCATCTTTGTTTCCGTCATGAGCGGTCTGTGCTGCTATGAGTTTTTCCGTATGACAAGGCTCGATGGCAAGATGGCTAACGAGCGCATGGGCATCGCTGCCGCCGTGCTCTTTCCGCTGTCGGCGCTGGGCGATTCGATGCTGCTGAATGCCCTGCTTTTTGCCCTGATGCTCGCTGTGGGCATTTGGTATGTCTGGTCGCCGCGTACCCGCATCTCTGATGTGGCCGTGACGCTCATGGGTCCCATCTACACTGGCTTTATGCTGTCGGCTATCGTGCTGCTGCGCGATGCCGTGCCCGGTTTTGCCGGCGCCTTGCTTTCGGTGGGCGTTTGCGCGTCCCTTTGGGTCTCCGATTCGTTTGCCTACATCGTGGGCAGCCGTATCGGTAAGCACAAGATGGTTCCCAAGATCTCTCCCAAAAAGAGCTGGGAGGGGTTTGTCGGCGGCATCCTGGGCTCGGTTTTGATTTGGCTCATCCTGTGGGCGACGCACTTCTACAAGCTCAGCCTGCCCTATGCGCTGCTGTGCGGCGTGGTCGTGTCCGTCCTGGGCGTTATCGGCGACCTCATCGAGTCGCGTATCAAGCGTGGCGTGGGCGTCAAGGATTCCGGCAACCTTATCCCGGGCCATGGCGGCATGCTCGACCGTAGCGATTCGCTTATCTTCGGTTGCATCACCGCGCAGCTGATGCTGATGATCGGAGGCGTGCTGTAATGTCCTTCCAGACGACGTATGGCCCCGATGGACGCCTCCGTGTTGCCATCCTGGGTTGTACGGGCTCTATCGGCACCCAGGCACTCGATGTGTGCCGTCAGCATGCCGATCGCCTGCAGGTGACGGCGCTGTCCGTTAACTCCAGTACCTCCGAGCTCGTTGCCGCTGCCCGCGAGTTCTCGGTTCCGGCGGTTGCCGTGGCCGATGTCGCTCATGGCGATGACGCCGTGCTGCAGGAGTTGCCCGAGGGAACGAAGCTCGGCGTTGGCGCGCAGGCGGTTTGCGAGCTCGCGCGTCGCGACGATGTCGACTGCGTGCTCGTCGCTATTGTGGGCGCCGCCGGTCTCGAGGCGAGCCATGCTGCCTTGACCTCGAATAAGCGTCTTGCCCTTGCCAACAAGGAGTCCCTCGTCGTCGGCGGCGACTTGCTTATGCCGTTGGCGCAACCGGGCCAGCTTATTCCAGTCGACTCTGAGCACTCCGCCATCTACCAGTGCTATCTGGGAGAGAACCCACGCGAGGCTCATTGTATTTGGCTCACCTGCTCGGGCGGTCCGTTCTTTGGCCGCACCCGCGACGAGTTCGACCGCGTGACGCGTGCCGATGCCCTCGCACATCCCACGTGGGCCATGGGTGCCAAGATCACCATCGACTCCGCCACCCTCATGAACAAGGGCCTGGAGCGCATTGAGGCCATGCATCTGTTTAACTGCGACCTCGATTTCATTAACGTGGTCGTGCAGCGTCAGTCCAAGATTCACTCTATGGTCGAGTTCGCCGACGGCTCCGTGATGGCGCATCTCGGTGCTTCCGACATGCGTATTCCCATCCAGTTCGCGTTCTCGTATCCTGAGCGTTGGGATACCCCGGCGCCTCGTATCGATTTCCGCGAGCTGGGGCAGCTCACGTTTGATGCTGCCGACATGGATACCTTCCGCTGTCTGGCACTGGCCGAACGTGCCGGCAAGACGGGTGGCACCATGCCGTGCGTGCTCAATGCCGCCAACGAGGTCGCCGTCGATGCCTTCCTGCACGATGACTGCAGCTTTACCGATATCGATCGCATTGTGGAATCCTGCATGGATGCCCACGATATGCAGGCGGTCGATTCGTTTGAGCAGCTTCGCGACATCGATGCATGGGCGCGTGAAAAGGCTGCGCAGGTGCTCGCCGCAACCCGTTCCTAACCCATAAGGATTGCTTTTTCGTTTTATGGATACTGTTCTGAGCGTTCTCTCATCGGTCTTTTGGGGCCTGTTGATGCTTTCCGTCCTCGTGTTTTTGCACGAGGGCGGCCACTTTTTGGCGGCACGTGCCTGCGGCGTCCGTGTGACCGAGTTCTTTTTGGGCTTGCCGTGCCGCTTTGACATCCATTACACGTCACGTCGCATTGGAACCAAGTTTGGCGTGACCCCGCTGCTGCTGGGTGGCTACGCTGCCATCTGCGGTATGGATCCGACCGACGTCTCGTGCGCTGATCGCGTGCTCGCGGCTATCTATCGTCATGGTCGCGTGACCGTGGCCGACCTTGCCGCCGAGCTCGAGCTATCCGAGGAGGATGTGCTCGAGGCATGCGCCTTGCTCTTGGGTTGGGGCTCTATCGCGCCTTGGTATGAGGAAGGGGAGAAGCCCTCGCCGAGCTACTATCCCACCAAGTATCAGACGCTGCCGCGAGACGCGGCGGGTTACACCACCTTTGACGGCCGCCGTTTCGATCGAGAGCATGCGACTACCGAGGGCGATGTGTGGGAGCTGCCGTGCGGCGAGGCTGATTTCTTGGCGCAAGAGCGCTCGCACACTTATCTTGGCCAGGGCTTTCTCAAGCGCGCCTTTATGCTGCTCGCGGGCATTCTCGTCAATATCCTGACGGGTTTTTTGCTCCTTATGAGCATCTATTCCATTGCGGGTGTCACCGTGCCGATGGATACCAACGTGATCGGTCAGGTTGACGAGGGGTCTATTGCCGCCAAGGCGGGTATCGAGGCCGGTGATGCGATCCTTTCGGTCGACGGTGTCTCATGTTCCACTTGGATGGACGTCTACGATGCTATCGGCAAGGCCGCCGGTAAGGACGATATCGCCATTGAGTATGAGCGCGACGGCAAGCAGCATTCGACCTCGGTTGCGCTCAAAGAGGACGAGCGCCTAGGTGTGTATGCTTCTACGGAGGTAGTCCGTTTGGACCCCATCACCTCGGCGCGTCTGTCATTCTCCTATGTTGTGCAGACCGCGGATGGCGTTATGCGCCTACTCCAGCCGCAGCATACGATGGAGATTCTCGACCAGTCCTCGTCGATCGTGGGTATTAGCGTTATGTCCTCACAGGCTGCTGCTGCCGGCCCTGCCACGTTCCTTTCGTTTGCCGCCCTCATTTCGTTCTCGCTTGGCTTTATGAACCTGCTGCCCATCCCCCCGCTCGACGGCGGTAAGTTAGTCATCGAGATTATTCAAAAGATTGCGGGTCGCGAGCTGCCTCTCAAGGCTCAGACGATTGTGAGCTATGTGGGCATCGCGCTCTTCGCACTGCTGTTTGTCTATATGCTTCGTTCCGACATCCTTCGATTTATTCTGTAGGGGAGTGTTTGGATTGTCTTTAACCCATTCTTTGCCGCGCGAGCTGACGCGCCCCGTGCATGTGGGCGGTGTGCAGATCGGTGGCGGCGCGCCGGTGGTGGTCCAATCCATGACCTGCACCGATACCGCTGACGCCCAGGCAACGCTTGCGCAAGTGTGCGCGTTGGTGCAGGCTGGCTGCGATATCGTGCGCGTGAGCGTGCCCACCGAGGCCGCGCTTGAGGGTTTCCGCACCATCTGTGCCGAGTCTCCGGTTCCGATCGTCGCCGATATTCACTTTAACCATAAGCTCGCCATCGGCGCCGTCGAGGCTGGTGCCGCCAAGCTTCGCATCAATCCCGGCAATATCGGCGATTGGGCTAAGGTCGATGCCGTCATCGACGCCGCCGGCGCTGCGGGCTGTGCGATTCGCATCGGTGTCAACGCCGGCTCACTCGAGCAGGATATCGCTGAGCGCGACGAGCTTACGCAGCCCGAGAAGCTCGTGATGTCGAGCGAGCGCTTCGTCAAGCACTTTGAGGACCGCGGTTTTACGAACATTGTGCTTTCGGCCAAGGCCCATAGCGTGCAAACTACGCTTGATACCTATCGAGCCCTGTCGCGTGAGATTCCCCACGTTCCGCTTCATCTGGGTGTGACGGAGGCGGGTACCAAGCTCCAGGGCACCATCAAGAGCTCTGTAGGCTTGGGTATCTTGCTTTCCGAAGGCATCGGTGACACCATGCGTGTGTCGCTCACGGCCGATCCGGTCGAGGAGCCGCCGGTCGCTTGGGGTATTCTGCAGTCGCTGGGCCTGCGCCGCCGTGGTCCCGAGATTGTCTCGTGCCCTACGTGCGCTCGCTGCCAGGTTAACCTTATTCCCATTGCCGAGGAGGTCACCGAGCGGCTTAAGAACTACTCCGCGCCGCTTTCGATCGCTGTGATGGGATGCGCGGTCAATGGCCCCGGCGAGGCCTCTGACGCCGACTTGGGCGTTGCCTGCGGACGAGGTCAGGGCCTGCTCTTTTCGCATGGCCAGATCATTGGTAAAGTAGCTGAGGATCAAATTGTCGACGCGCTGATGGCCGAGGTCGACAAACTTATTGAGGAGAAGTAAATGACTCGAGCAATGTATATGTCTAAGCTCTATGCGCCGACGCTTAAAGAGGATCCGGCGGACGCTGAGCTCGCCAGCCACCGCCTGCTGCTCCGTGCCGGCATGATCCGCAAGGAGGCCGCCGGTCTGTATTCCTACCTGCCGCTTGCTTGGCGCTCGATTCGCAAGATCGAGAACATCGTGCGCGACGAGATGGATGCTGCCGGCGCCCAGGAGCTCATGATGCCCATCATGGTCGATGCCGAGCTGTGGCGTGAGTCCGGTCGTATCGATGCCTATGGCAAGGAGCTTGTGCGCTTTGACGACCGTCATGGTCGCGAGTTCGTCCTGGGCCCCACGCACGAGGAGACCGTCACGGCCCTGGTGCGCAACGAGCTGCGCTCCTACAAACAGCTGCCCGTTAACCTGTACCACATCCAGGATAAGTTCCGCGACGAGTTCCGTCCCCGCTTTGGCCTGATGCGCGGCCGCGAGTTCATCATGAAGGACGCCTATAGCTTCTCCGCCTCGCAGGAGAGCCTGCAGGAGGAGTACGACAAGATGAAGCAGGCCTATGCCAACATTTGCGAGCGCTGCTACATCAAGGCTCTGCCCGTTGTCGCCGACTCCGGCGAGATCGGCGGCGACACTTCCGTCGAGTACATGGCTCTGGCCGACGCCGGCGAGGCTTCGCTGGTCTACTGCGACGATTGCGGCTTTGCTGCCGATGACGAGGCGGCAAGCACCAAGGTCGTCGTGACCGAGGGTCCTGGTGACGGTACGCTCACCAAGGTTGAGACTCCGGGCATGGGCACCATTGAGGCTGTTGCTAAGTTCTTTGGGTTCCCCGAGAACGGCACGCGCAAGTCGCTGGCACTCATCGACGCCGAGGGCAAGCCGGTCGTGGCCATTGTTCCGGGCGATCACGAGCTCAACGATTGCAAGGCCGAGCACGTCTTTGGCAAGGGCTATCGCATGATGACCGACGAGGAGCTTCAGGCGAACGGTCTGCACAAGGGCTTTATCGGACCGGTTAACCTGCCCGATGGCATTCGTCTGGTGTGCGACGAGAGCCTGCGCGATTCCAAGCAGTGGGCCTGCGGTGCCAACGAGGTCGATTATCACTTTACCGGTGCCTGCCCCGAGCGCGACTTTACTGTCGATGAGTGGGCCGATCTGGTCACCGTTGTCGCCGGCGACCCCTGCCCGCACTGCGGCAAGCCGCTCTCCGCTGCCCGCGGCATCGAGGTCTCTCAGGTCTTCCAGCTGGGCACCAAGTATTCCGAGGCCATGGGTGCCACCTTTATGGACGAGGACGGCAAGGAGAAGCCGCTCATCATGGGCTGCTACGGCGTTGGTGTGTCCCGCTCGCTCGCTGCCGTCGTGGAGCAGCACAACGACGAGCACGGTATCGTCTGGCCGGTCTCCGTTGCCCCGTACGAGGTCGCGGTGATTCCGCTCGATCCCAAGAAGGAGGAGTGCGCTACCGTCTGCGAGCAGATCGTTGATGGCCTGTGCGCCGAGGGTATCGAGGTTGTCGTCGACGACCGCGACGAGCGTCCCGGCTTTAAGTTTGCCGACAACGACCTTATGGGCTTCCCGTATCAGGTCGTTCTGGGTAAGCGTGGCCTTAAGAATGGCACCGTTGAGCTCAAGGACCGTGCCACGGGTGAGCGCGAGGATGTGGCGATCGACGAGGTCGTCGCCAAGGTCGCCGAGCTTGTGAAGGCAGCACGCCGTTAATCGACGATTTCGCTTGTAGTTCGATATACGGGACGGCCCCGCATTTCTCCAGATCGGGGAGATGCGGGGCCGTCCTTTTATCTTGTGGCATCCTCGATATCTAAAAGGAAAACCCCACAGCCCATGCGAGCTGCGGGGTTTTCCTTGTGCCTCCGATGCGAAATAAATCGCTCAGATATTACTGATAATCGACGACGTCGATCCAGTTCTTCAGGAACTCATCGTTCACGTTGCGCTTACGAGCGAGCTCGGAAGCGGCGACGATGCTCGTCCACTGACGCACGACCTGCATCGGCATGTCGGCGCGGTCGCAGTAGAGCTCCAGGTAGGCCTCAGCCTGATCCTTGCTGTTGAGGGCAAAGAGCAGGTAGGTGGTGGCAACGTCGGCAGCAGGGGAACCCTGGGTGGCGTGTGCCCAGTCGCACACATAGAGCTGGCCGTCGTCGCCGACGATGACGTTGGAGGGGTTGAAGTCGCCGTGGCAGACCTTGAACTCCTTGGTCATGCCGTCCAGACGCTCCTGAAGGTTGTAGCGCGTGGTGGCATTGAGCTGATCAAGGCTGTCGATCATGCGGGCGTACTTGTCGCGCTGACGGTTGAGCAGCGGGGAGGTGTAGCCGTGGATCTCGATCTGGCTGTCTCTTATACACATCTGACGCTGCC
>CABSNL010000016.1 GCA_902479095.1 uncultured Collinsella sp.
AGCTTGCCGAGGACGCCGAGTCCGGTCTTGCCTATGAGTTCCGCGCCAACCTGCGTGAGGGCAAGCTCGAGTTTACGGCGGCCCCCCAGTATCCGTGGTTCCAGGTCAACAACATGGGCCTCGAGCGTCCGTTGTTCTTTAAGGGCGAGGGCACTCATCATGTGCGCCTGGTCGTTGACGACGATATCGCGACCATCTTTGTCGATGATGTTGCGCTTAACGCGCGCTTCTGCAATAAGCAGGGCCAGGGTGTGGCACTGACGGTCACCGACGGTACGCTCAAGTGCGCAAATGCAACGATCGCGTCTCTGTAATGGCATCAAAACGTTTTATGATTTCGTAAGGGAATGGAGAGGAACATGGACTACAAAGTAGTGTCTCAGCAAGTCGTCGATAACGTCGGCGGTCTGGAGAACATCGAGGGCGCCACGCATTGCGTTACGCGTCTGCGTCTGGTGCTCAAGGATACGAGCAAGTACAACAAGGCCGAGCTCGAGAACATCGATGGCGTCAAGGGCGTGCTGTACAACAGCGGACAGCTCATGATCATCTTCGGCACCGGTACCGTCAACAAGGTCTACGACGAGTTTATGGCTCTGACGGGCGTTAAGGAGATCAGCGCTTCCGAGGTCAAGGGCGCCGAGGCGGACAAGAAGGGCAAGTTCTTCTCGGTCCTCAAGGTATTCTCGGACATCTTTATCCCCATCATTCCCGCTTTCGTCGGCGCTGCTATCATCATCGGCCTTAAGTCGCTGATCGTTGCCAACGGCCTCTTTGGCATGGAGGGCAGCCTTGCCGACCACAGCGAGTTCCTCAAGAACCTCGCAAGCTTCTTTGCCATTATCGCCACCACGTTTGACTACCTGCCTGTCCTGGTTATGTACAGCGCGGTGAAGCGTTTTGGCGGTAACCCGATTCTGGGCATCCTCGTCGGTATCGTCATGGTTCACCCGAGCCTTATGAACCGCAACACGTTCGTTATGGACCCGACGGGTGCTGAGTACTGGAACTTTGGTCCGCTCTCCATTCCCATGGTTGCTTTCCAGGGCGGCGTGTTCCCTGCAATCCTGACTGCCTGGTTTATGGCCAAGGTCGAAAAGATTGCCCAGAAGTACATCCCCGAGGTCGTTTCGTTCGTCTTTGTCCCGACCGTTACCCTGATTCTTGCTAACGTCGCCCTGTTCACCGTGTTCGGCCCGCTCGGCAACCTGATCGGCGACGTCCTCGCCGGTGTAATCGATATCCTGTACAACAGGATGGGCGTCTTCGGTGCCTTTGTCTTTGCCGCATTCCTGCAGCCGCTCGTCGTTACCGGTACGCATCAGTTCATCCAGGGTATCGAGGCAAACCTCGTCGCCACGACTGGCTTCAACTACATCCAGGCTATCTGGTCGGTTTCCATCATCGCCCAGGGCGGCGGCGCCATCGGCATGTATCTCATTCACAAGAAGCACTCCAAAGAGCGCAACATCTGCATGTCGTCCTTTATCCCGACGCTGGTCGGTATCTCCGAGCCCGCAATCTTTGCTGCAAACATGCGCTACTCGATCATCCCGTTCGTCTGCGCTTGCATCGGTGCAGGCTGCGGCGGTGCCTTCGTGAAGCTCTTTGAGGTGCGCGCTATCGGTCAGGGTCTGACCGGTGTGCTTGGCCTGCTCATCGTTACGCCCGAGACGCTCGTGTGGTATGTGGCCGGCAATCTCATCGCCTTCATCGTGCCGATCGTCTTGATCTTTGCCTACAACAAGGCAAAGGGCGTGCCGACCACCGATGAAGAGGGCGCTGGCGCTGGCTTCGACGTTAGCTTCTAGTTGAGCCGTTCAGCGTAATCTGAGGATAAGTCCATTTGAGGAAGGGCGTTCGACTCGTGTGAGTCGAGCGTCCTTCCCTATAGACGAGAAAGCCAATGGCGATGTTTAATCAAAAAAATAAGGTGACGCGCACGGACTATGAGCAGTGGCGTGCCGGACAGGATGAGACGGCAGGTCGCATCGCGTCCGACCCCGATAGGCTCCTGTTCCATGTGGAGCCTGAGCTTGGCTGGCTCAACGACCCCAACGGTTTGGTGCAGATCGGTGATACGTATCACATCTATCACCAATACGATCCATTCGATGCTGCGCATGGCGGTCCAGTGCTTTGGAATCATCTGACGACAAAGGATTTTGTGACGTACGAGAATCGCGGCCCTGTGCTGTTCCCCGATTCTAATTTGGATGCGAGTGGAGCGTATTCTGGTTCTGCCTTTGTACACGACGGCAAGATTCACTACTTCTATACCGGCAACGTCAAGCATTTTGACCGCGATGATTACGACTACGTGTTGACGGGCCGTGAGCAAAACCAGATTCATATGGTTACCGAGAACCCCGACGAATTGGGCGAGAAGCGCATAGCTATTGGACCGGTCGATTACCCCGACGATATCGGTACGCACGCGCGCGACCCCAAGATCCTTGAACACGACAGTATCTACTACATGGTTCTCGGCGCTCGTACGAAAGACGACCGCGGCTGCGTGCTTGTCTATACCTCGCGTGATCTAGAGGACTGGGGCTATGCGACGCGCATTGAGCTGGGCGAGAAGTTTGGCTTTATGTGGGAGTGTCCTGATCTGTTTGAGCTCGATGGCGAGCTTATTCTCGTTTGCTGTCCGCAGGGCGTGCCCGCCGATGGTTGGCGTTACCGCAATCCGCACCAGTGCGTGTGGTTCTCCATCGAGGCCGATTGGGAGGCGCCGAGCTTTAAGATCACCGGGCAGGGCATGCCCCCGATGGTCGATGCCGGCTTTGATTTCTACGCACCGCAGTCCTTTGAGGATGCTGCGGGTCGGCGTTTGATGATCGGGTGGTCGGGTTGCCCCGATGCGACGGCAAAAAGCCCGACGGTGGCACGCGGGTGGCAGTGCGCGTTGACGGTGCCGCGAGAGCTGAGCATACGCGATGGTAAGCTCTGTCAGCAGCCGGCGCACGAGATTGAGAAGATGCGCGGCGACTGCGTTCGCGCGACAGGCGGTGAAACCGTTGAGGAGCCGGGCCGCCTGTTTGATCTCGTGGTTTCCTGTGAGGGCGCCAAGATGGTCGAGCTCGAAATCCGCAAGGGTGTCTTTGTGCGTTATATGGACGGGATGCTTACCCTCGATATGGGTGACGAAGGCTATGGGCGCGACCAGAGGTCGATCGAGCTCGGCGAGCTTCGCGACCTACGCGTGCTTTCGGACACTACGATGGTCGAGATTTTTGCAAATGGCGGCGAGGCGGCACTTACGAGCCGTACCTATTCGCCGGCGGTTCCGGCGATGGAGCTGCACGCCGAGGGTGCGGCATCGATGAATTTCTACCGCCTCGTGCATTAACCGTGCATGGAGTACGATTGCACTTGCTGGGCGGAATGTGTCGCAGTTACCGCGGCCAGCTACCGTTTATCGCGTATAGCGACCGTTTGCGGAATAAGTAACACTCCTTAATAAACCGTGTAGAATCTCAGGATGCACGGAGTTTTCCAGGGAGACGCTGTCCTTTGTTGTGTGCAAGGGGCGGCGTCTCTTTGGCGCTTGGACGCCGTTGTGCAACAGTGCGGCGGCGCGTGCCATGTATTGAAAAGCCAATGTTGAGATGGGTCGTGATAATAATGGGCAAGTACGTAATCGTGGTTGAGTCTGGGTCGGATGTGACGCCGGAGCTTTGCGAACGCTACGGCATCGTGCGCGTGCCCATGCATGTCACGATTGGTGACGAGACCGTCGAGGACGGTTCGATCGATCCGCTCGAGATTTACTCACGCTGCAACGAGTTTGGCGTGATGCCCAAGACCAGTGGCTGCGCGCCTGCGGATTTTGCTCACGTGTACGATCGTATCCATGCCGAGCAGCCCGATGCGACCATTCTACATCTTGCGTACTCCGAGGCCACGACCTGCTCGCATCAATCATCGAAGATCGCCGCCAAGGGTCGCGAATACGTCTACTCCATGGACACGCGTTTTGTCTCGGTGGGCCAGTCGCTCGTTGTCGTCGAGACTGCCAAATACATCGAGGCTCACCCCGATGCCACCGTCGACGAGATCTTTGCATTTACGAACTCCGTCATGGACCGTGTGCTGCTGGGCTTTGTTCCTACCGACCTAGCCTTCCTTAAGGCAGGCGGTCGTCTGTCCAACGTGGCATTCCTTGGCGCCCACCTGCTCAAGATTAAGCCCTGCATTGAGGTGACGGGCGGCAAGTTCGTGGCAACCAAGAAATTCCGCGGCTCTATGCTCAAATGCGCCCGCGCCTTTATTGACCACATGGTTGCGAAAGGCGAGATTGACTACTCGCACATTGGCTTGGCGTATTCGGTGGGCCTTTCCCAGGAGCTGCGCGACGACATGGAAGTCTATGCGCACGACCTGGGCTTTAAGGACGTTACTTGGACTCAGGTTGGCGGCGTCATCTCGAGCCATTGCGGCCCGACCGCCTTCGGTGCGGTGCTGACGCTTAAGGCGTAAAGGCCGCAGGCGAGCGTTCTTCAGCCTGACATCTCGACGTAGCCCCCAGCCATGGTGATGGGGGATAGATTAAAACGTGCCGTTCTAGTCCGAAACGTTTAAACGCAAACGCATGGGCTAGAATGACTCTGGCATTTTAATTGGTTGCATCCAAGGAGAGGCAAGGTAGCGCGAATGGCAGAAATGACGCTTGAGGGTGTGGACGCTCGTCCCGAGGACTCTGCGTTTGCCCTTGGCCGCGTGCATTCGATCGAGACGATGGGAACGGTCGACGGACCCGGCATCCGCTTTGTGGTGTTTGTTCAGGGCTGTCCCATGCGCTGCGCGTATTGCCACAATCCCGATACCTGGTCGGTCAACGGCGGCACCATGGTGACCGTCGAACACCTGATGGATGAGTTCCAGAGTAACCACGAGTTCTATCGCAGCGGTGGCATTACGGTGTCCGGCGGCGAGCCGCTCCTGCAGCCCGAGTTTTTGGCCGATCTGTTTCGTGCTATGCATAACAACCCCGATGGCCGTGTACATACCTGCCTAGATAGCTGTGGCTATGCATTTGACCCCAACCACCCCGAGAAGTTCGATGCCGTGCTCAACGAGACCGACATGGTACTGCTCGATATTAAGCATGCCGACCCGGTCGAGCATAAAAAGCTGACCGGTTGCGATCCCGCACGCATCTTGGCGTTCGGCGATGAACTTGCACGTCGCAAGATCAAGGTCGTTATCCGCCACGTGGTGGTGCCGGGCATTACCGACACGGTGGAGGAGTGCGATAAGCTCGGTCGCCTCATCGCTCCATGGCACAACGTGGTGGGCCTGGAAATGCTGCCGTATCACACGATGGGTGTCGTCAAGTACGAGCAACTGGGCATTCCCTATAAGCTTGAGGGCGTACCTCAGATGGATACCGCGCGCATGCCCGAGCTGCGCAATGCCGTTATGACCGGTATGAAAAAGCGCCGTGCGGAGCTCAGGTCGGCCATCGGCTAACAAGCTATTTTTGCCCCTTTATGATACCCGAGCTGTACTGGCCTAACGGCTTGGTGCTGACGCGGTTGAGCCAAAATGCTGGTACCATACCGTGGATAAGCAATTTGCACGGATTTGGGGGATGGCATGGCAACCATCGCAATCATAGGCGCACTCGAAAAAGAGGTTGCGCAGATTAAGGAAGAGCTGAGTGGCGCGCATGAGTCGCAGGAGGCGGGCTTGACCGTTGTGAACGGTGGGCTTTCGGGTCTGACGGTAGTCGCCACGACGGCAGGCATGGGGACCGTGAACGCCGCTGCCGCAACGCAGCATCTCATCAGCAAATACGCCCCGCAGGCCGTTGTGTTTTCGGGCATTGCGGGCGGCCTAAACCCTAAACTCCATATTAACGACGTGGTTATAGGCAAGTGCCTGCGCTATCTGGATACCGATACGGCACTCATCGCCGAGTCCGCGCCGGGGCTCGAGGAGTTTGCCTCGACGCCGGCGTTGGTTGATGTTGCCGCCGCCGTGCTTGCCGAGCATGGATTTGTGGATGCCTCGGCGGATGAGAACTCTGCGGAGAAGGACCCCAAGCAGTTCCTGTGTGGCACTATCGCCACGGGTGACCGCTTTGTTACGGGTGACGCCATGCGTAACGCTGCGCTTGAGGCCACGCATGCCGATTGCGTCGAGATGGAGGGCGCGGCAATTGCGCACATCGCGGCCAAGAATGGTGCCGATTGCCTGGTGCTGCGCGCTATCAGCGATAATTGTGACGAGGCATATGACGCGTTTTGCGAGCGCGAGTTCGATCTGGACGAGTACGCTCGCACCGCGAGCGGCATCACGCTTGACATCGTTCGTCGTATCGCCGCCGCGCAATAGCACGCCCGTTTTGTAAAAACCTACGACCAAGGAGTGTCCATGGCCGATTCCATTAACTATCAGCTTGCCAAGTTCGTTGCCAGCTACGGCAAGGTTTCGCAGATTCCCGAGTCCACCTGCCCTGAGGTGAGCTTCGTCGGCCGCTCCAACGTGGGCAAGTCCTCCATCATGAACAAGCTATTTGGCCGCAAGAACCTCGTCAAGGTTTCGAGCACACCGGGCAAGACGAGCAACATCAATTTCTTCGAGGCCGACGACGTGCACTTTGTCGACCTGCCGGGTTACGGTTTCGCCCGCCGTTCCAAGGCCGAGCGCGACCGCTGGGCCGAGCTCATCGGCGACTTCTTCGACTCAGAGCGCAGCTTTAACCTGGTTGTGTCGCTGGTGGACATTCGCCACGACCCCAGTAAACTCGACCATGACATGATCGACTACCTGCAGGGCAACGAGTTCAACTTTATCGTCTGCCTCACCAAAGCCGACAAGCTCAGCCGCACCCAACAGGCCCGCCAGGCAGCAGCCATCAAAAAGCAGCTCAACGTCCCGGCCGAGAACGTAATCATCACAAGCTCCCAGACCGGCGTGGGCATCGACGTACTCAAAAAGCGCATCGCCGAGGCTTGCCTCTAATAAGTGCTCCTATCAATAAAATGCAGAACATCAGCCCGGCGACTTTCCAGAGCGTAGGTCCCTGTAGCCGCCGCCGGCGAAGTTAACATAGGGGAGGCCAGGGGCTTTGCCCCCAAATCTTTCCGCAGGACGGCAGGACCCCCGCCGCACGAAGTGCACAGCGGGGGTCCTGTCATGTCCGAGGACGATTTGGGGGCAAAGCCCCTGGCCTCCCCGGCGAGTATACGGGACGGCGACTACAGGTATTCGATCTGGGCGCCTTCCGTGTCGCACGTGAGGATATGCGTGTCGCACTTGGGGAACTGTTCGCGCAGCTTGACCTGCAGGAATTTTGCCACGATGGTGTCGTCGGTCACCGCCATAAGGGTCGAGCCCGAACCGCTGATCCAGATGGTCTTGGCGCCTCCGTTAAGGCAGGTGTCGCGCACGGCGTTGTAGTCGGGGATGAGGCGGCGGCGATAGGGCTCCTGGATGCGGTCGTCATTGGCGGCGGCAATCAGGTCAAGGTCGCCGGTCTCCAGACCGCGCGTCATGCCAGCAATGCGGCCCATTTGCCATACGGCGGTGGAGAGTGGAATCTCCTGTGGCACAACCTTGCGGGCCTCGCTCGTATGCACCTCGTAGGGCGGAATCACGGTAATAAAACGCAAGCGATCGCTCACCTCGTAGCGCAGACATTGGGGGAGCGAATCGGTCGGCGTAAAGGAGCAGACGGCGCCGCCAAGGATGGCGGGAGCGACGTTATCAGGATGCCCCTCGACTTCGGTGGCAATGCGAACAAGCTCGGCACGGTCGACGGTGTGGCCCGTCAGTGCGGCGGCTGCCATGATGCCGGCGACGACGCAGGTGGAGCTGGAGCCCAGGCCGCGGGCGACGGGCACGTCGGTCTGGATGTCGATGGCAACGGGGAAGGCCGGCTCGCCCCATGCGGCCAGCGCATCGACAAAGCTCACATAGACCAGGTTATTCTCGTTTTGGAACTCCTTGGGGCAGCCCGTGATGGTGAGCTTGTCGGCGCGCTCGAAGGTGAAGTGCGAGTAGAGGCTGACGGCCATGCCGAGGGTGTCGTAGCCGATGCCTAGGTTGGCGCTGGTTGCTGGGACGGTGATTTTGATCATGTGGGTCCTCCTGGGCGGGTCTGGCCGTTTAGTTCGCTGCTCGGGCAGTCCTGGCTCGCTCGGAAAGCACATTAAGTGCTTTCCGGCTCGTGCGGAACTCGCGACGAACTAAACGGCCAGACCCGCTCGCATGCTCGTCATTATCCCGAAAGCTAAATAAAAAGAAGGTGCGCCGGCTTTCGCCGGCGCCTTATAAAGGGTTTTAGTTGGTAGTCATCTTTTTTGCTGCAGACTCGACGTAGTTGGCCATGTCGGCTACGTCGCAGACGTCTTCGAAGCGGACGGGTTTGGATTCGAGTTCGGCGAGCTGGGTCGGGGCGACCGTGTTGGTTGCCTGCTCGAGCACACGCATGGCCTTAAAGTCGTCCTCGGGAACGTTAAGCCCCAGAGCGTCGCAGCAGGCGCGCGGGAACTTGTAGGGGCTGGCGGTCGAAAGCAGCACGCGGGCCTTGGCGCCCTCGGCGGGAGCGACCTGCTCAAAGACGTGATAGCCGCAAGCGGTGTGCGGGTCGATCACGTAGCCGTTCGCGTCCCAACAGCTCTTGATGGCAGCGCGGACCTCGTCCTCGCTGGCCCAGCCGCAACCAAAGACGCTCTGGATCTTGGCCAGCAGCTCGGCGGGTACCTCGTAGCGACCGGTCTGTGCCAACTGCTCCATAAGGCCGGCAACGAGTTCGCAGTCGCCATCGGACAGGAAGTACAGCATGCGCTCCAGGTTAGAGCTGATGAGGATGTCCATCGACGGCGAGATGGTCGTGAAGAACGGGCGGTTACGGTCGTATACGCCGGTGGTCAGGAAGTCAACCAGCACGTTGTTCTTGTCGCTCGCGACGATGAGCTTGGCGACGGGCAGGCCCATGCGCTTGGCATAGTAGCCGGCCAGGATATCGCCAAAGTTGCCGGTCGGTACGCAGAACTCCACGGCGTCGCCGGCCTCGATGGCGCCGGCGCGCAGCAACTGCGCATAGGCGGCAAAGTAGTAGACGACCTGCGGTACCAGACGGCCGACATTGATGGAGTTGGCGCTCGAAAGCACCGTGCCGGCGGCCTCAAGACGCTCAGCTAGCTCCTTATCGGCAAAGATGCGCTTGACGGCGCTCTGGGCGTCGTCAAAGTTGCCGCGGATGCCGCAGACGGCGACGTTGTCGCCCTCCTGCGTGGACATCTGCAGGTTCTGGACGCGGCTAACCTTGCCCTCGGGATAAAAGACGGTGATGCCCGTGCCCGGAGCGTCGGCAAAACCGGCGAGCGCAGCCTTGCCCGTGTCGCCCGACGTGGCGGTGACGATCATGATGCGCTCGGCGCCGCCGTCCTTGGCGGAAGTGCGGGCCATCAGACGGGGGAGCATCTGCAGGGCGACGTCCTTGAAGGCGCTTGTAGGGCCGCCAAAGAGCTCCATCACATAGGTCTGAGGGGCGTCGGCACCCGGCGCAGCGCCGAGTTTGACGAGCGGCGTAACCTCTCCACTCGCGAACGTGCCGCGGTATGCCTCGTCGACACACGCCGAAATTTCTTCGGCCGTGTAATCATTCAGTAACATTCCCAACACATCTTGAGCGATTTCAAAGTACGATTTAGCTGCAAGCGAGCTGATATCGACCTGCTGGGTGCCGAGCTCGTCCGAGACAAACAAACCCCCGTCGGGAGCGATGCCAGTGCGGATTGCCACCTTACTTGAGCACGATAAAGTGCGTCCTCGTGTACTATGATAAGTTCCCATATAACACTGCTCCTCGGATGCCTTGGTCCCAATCGGTGAAACCATGGTATCAGAGCGCGCAAAATAGGTTCGCAGAGGCTTTTTAGAAAGGTAACCTCCAGCCCATGATTAAGATTGCCAAGTTTGGCGGCTCGTCGGTCGCCGACGCCGAACACTTCAAGAAGATCAAGGCCATCGTCGACGCCGACCCTGCCCGCCGTTTTGTGGTGGTTTCCGCCTGCGGTCGCCGTTTTAAGGGCGACACCAAGGTGACCGACCTGCTCTACCTGGTTAACGCGCACGTTAAGTATCACGTGTCGTGTGAGGAGCTACTCGAGGACATTGGCCAGCGCTATTTTGATATCGCTGACGAGCTGGAGCTCACCTATCCCATCCGTGAGGAGTTCGCGGCCTTTGCCGAGCGCGCCCGCTCGGGCGGCTACTCCACCGAGGAGCTTGTGAGCCGTGGCGAGTACTTTACCGCCCGCCTGATGGCCGAGTACCTGGGCTTACCGTTCCTGGACGCCGCGACGGTTGTGGCGTTCCATCACGACGGTACGCTCAGCATGAATCGCACCTCCGAGCTGGTGCAGGAGTACGGTCAGCAGGGCGGCTTTGTTATGCCCGGTTTCTACGGCGCGACGCGTGAGGGCCAGATCAAGCTGCTCGACCGTGGTGGCGGCGATATTTCGGGCTCGATCTTGGCTAAGTGCCTGGGCGCCGATCTGTACGAGAACTGGACCGACGTCTCGGGCTTCTATTCTGCCGATCCGCGTATCGTTCCCGAGGCTCAGCCCATTGCGCGCGTTACCTATGAGGAGCTGCGCGAGCTTTCGTACATGGGCGCAAGCGTCCTGCACGAGGAGGCCGTGTTCCCCGTGCGCGAGGCGGGTATTCCGCTGGTCATCAAGAACACCAATGCGCCGCAGGACCCCGGCACCATCATTAGCGAGACGGCTGATGAGGGCGAGGCGGAGCCCATCATTACCGGTGTGACCGGCAAGCGCGGTTTTGTTGCCATCAACGTTGCCCGCGACCGCACCAAACCCCGTGTCGGTTTTATGCGCCGCGCGCTTTCGGTCTTCGAGCGCTATGACGTTTCCGTCGAGCACATGCCCACCGGTGTCGACCGCTTTGGCGCCGTGGTGCAGGAGCAGGATGTGCACGACTCGCTGTACTCGCTCGTGGGCGACATTCAACAGGAGGTCGAGCCGCTCGAGATCGAGGTTGTCGAGGGCTTGGCGCTCATCGCTACCGTTGGCCGTAACCTGCGCGGCCGTGCAGGTATCTCGGGCCATCTGTTTGGCATGCTTGGTCAGGCCGGCGTGAGCGTGCGCATGATTTCGCAGAGCTGCGACGAGATCAACATCATTATCGGTGTCGAGGAGAAGGACTTCGACTTGGCGATTCGGACCATTTACCGTGCCTTCTCCGATGAGAACGGCATTGTGAAGGTCTCCGATTTGGAGGCTTCCACGCCGGTCGATCCCGCCCTGGCCGCGCTCCACAAGTAGCTGCTATCCCAGTAGATTTTTGGGACTTGCCTCAAAAATCTACGGTGGGGCGTTTCGTTTCGGTTTCGTTTCGACGGGGCGGGTTTCGTGTCCGCCCCGTTCTTGTATACACTGGCAACAATAATCGGCCTGCTTGGCGTGCGGGCAAAAGCCACAACCTTTAAAGGGGGAAGCATGAAACAGTACACGGTTGCTATTTTGGGCGCGACGGGAGCCGTGGGCACCCAGATGCTCGAGTGCCTTAACGAGCAGGAGTTCCCGGTTGGCAAGCTCAAGCTGCTGGCGAGCGCGCGTTCTGCGGGCAAGACCGTCGAGTTCCGCGGCGAGCAGATCGTGATTGAAGAGGCTTGTCCCGAGGCCTTTGAGGGCTGTGACATTGTGCTTGGAGCCGCCGGCGACGACATCGCGAAGGAGCTGCTGCCCGAGGCCGTCAAGCGCGGCGCCGTCGTGGTCGACAACAGCCATGCCTTCCGCATGGATCCCGAGGTGCCGCTGGTTGTGCCCGAGATCAATGCCGACGACATCAAGTGGCACCACGGTCTGATCGCCAACCCCAATTGCGCGACCATCATCGGCCTGGTTCCCACGTGGCCGCTGCATCAGCTCGCCGGCGTGAAGCGCATGATCGTCTCGACGTACCAGGCGGCTTCGGGCGCCGGTGCTCCCGGTATGGCCGAGCTCGAGGCTCAGCTGGCCGCCCTGGGCCGTGGTGAGGAGATTCCCGAGCCGCGCGCGTTTGCCGCCCAGCTGGCGAGTAACCTGATTCCGCAGATTGGCGGCGTCAAGGAGGAGGGCTTTACCTCCGAGGAGATGAAGCTACAAAACGAGGGCCGCAAGATCATGCACCTGCCCGAGCTGCGCGTGAACTGCACCTGCGTGCGCGTGCCTGTGCTGCGCTCGCACTCCGAGAGCATTACGCTCGAGTTTGAGCGCGACATCACGGTGGAAGAGGCCCGTGCTGCGCTGGCTGCCGCTCCGGGCGTGAAGCTGGTTGACGACATGAGCGCCGAGGATGCGCACGATCGCTTCCCCATGCCGATGGATACGTCCGACCAGGACCTGATCTGGGTCGGTCGCGTGCGTCGCGACATCTCGAACCCCGAGGCCACGCGCGGTATTACCTTCTGGTGCTGCGGCGACCAAATCCGTAAGGGCGCGGCAACCAACGCCGTCCAGATCGCCAAGCTGCTCTGCGAGTAGGTTGACCTGTCCGGCGGGGCCGGGCTTAGTTTTCAGAACGTTCTCGACCATGTGCGGCGCCTTGTCCTGCTCCTTCGGAGCCGCGGACAAGGCGCCGCACTGGTCTGCGGAGTGTTCTGAAAACTGAGCCCGGCCCCCGCCTGCGGTGACGCTGCTGCAAGCGGCCTGCGATGGGGCCGTTGTTGGTTGAGGCCGCTGGGCTGATGTGGGGGCGCGTGGCTGTTGCGGGCCCTGGTCCCGGCGGCGGCCTCGGCGCTGTGCGCCTGCTGCCTTGGGTGACTTTGGGGTCGATTGGGGTTGTCTGCACAATTCGCGGTATTATGTTGCGGAGTTTTGAAAGGAGCCGCTGGTGGTCACGACGACGTTTGCCTCGCCTTTGGGCGAAATCTTGCTTGCCGCTGATGGCCGCGGTCTGACGGGGCTTTGGTTTGAGGGACAGGAGCACTTTGGCTCCACGCTTCTCCGGGAAGACTCCGAACATGTTGAAGGCGCCGATGCGGTTTCCGGTATTGGTGGCATATCGTCGGTGAGTCCGGCAAATGGTGCGGCTTCTTCGGTGCTTGAGCGTTCGTGGGCTTGGCTGAATGCTTATTTTGCAGGGCAGGAACCTCGGTTTACGCCGCCGTTGCATTTGATTGGCACGGCGTTTCAGCGTGAAGTTTGGTACGAGCTGCTTTCTATTCCGCGTGGCGAGGTCGCTACGTATGGCGAGATCGCCCAGCGTGTTGCGGCTCGACATCGTGTGCCGGGAAATGAGGTGCCCGTTGTGTCTCCCCGTGCCGTGGGGGCCGCGGTCGCGCGTAACCCTGTTTCGATTATTGTGCCATGCCATCGCGTGGTGGCGGCCGACGGGTCGCTCAATGGATATGCCGGCGGTCTCGACCGTAAGGAGTGGCTGCTGCGGCTTGAGGGCGCGTACGAGGAGTAACGCTCGAGTACTTTGCCTGTAGTAGCCGACTTCGACCAAAGCTCGCTCGAGTTCGCTTTGATTAGAGCACTTAAGACCCTTGTTTTCTGTCAATAGTGCTATCTGTTCGTTGATGGATATCCACGACTTCTGGTATTTCATTTAAGCCTCTTGATATAAAAAGAGCTGGAGTTGCGCATCGTTGAGAGGCTTTCCAGCTTTAGAGACATAAAATTATAAGATACGATGACCTGCGTCAAGGAAGCTGCCAGATGATCTTGGAGCGGCTGATTGCCTGGCCTAAAACCTGATGCGCGGGACGGCGCTCCGCGCTATTCAGCGCGCTTGATAGGATGACGAACCACGGTCTTTAGTTTCTCCGGTGCACATTTGCGTGGATCGGAGAGATAGATTTCGTGATGTAAACGGGTGCCTGAGAAGTCGGGGACATAGCCCTGCTCGGTCGTGTATTCATGCATAGCGTTTACGGTCGCCGGTTCGTCGTCATAGGGCCCGGTGTGCATGCATTGAACGCAGAGACCCTCGTCAACTTTAAGCAGCTCGACGGCAGAAAAGTCCAGTTTCTTTTTGGCCGTGGCCTCCGCGACTGCCCAGTCAAAATCATCTCGGCTGACGAAATCGGGCAGGCGGATGCACGAGATAAAGTTGAAATCGTCCTTGCGTACATAATCGATGTCGCCGCTCGGGGAGTCTTGCCACCAGAAACCCTCGAGCGGAGGTACCACAAAGTCGAAATAGCCCTCGATACTCCTTGAACCTTTCTTCGACATCTTGACGGTATAGGCGATGCCGTAAAGCAGCGGCAGGGCGTTTTGATACTCGCCACCTTCAGTATTTGGGTCGCCCTTTCCGCGAACGGCAACGTAGCTCATAGGCGGGACAGTTACGATACTCGGCTTGCTCGCAGGTCTGTAGAGCTCCTTGCATTCCTTCTTAAAGTCGAACGCCATGTTGGCCGCCTTTCTGCGTATTGGCCTGCTTAGATAACGGAATCATATCATAGAAACGAACAGCTGTTCGAATGATTTGGCTGACAGATTGAGATGCGTGCGTTGTGTTTGGCGGTCGGCCTGACCCCGTCGATGATGTCTCTGCCTTCCCGGCGCTTGCCTGCGCTCCCCGTTTCCCCATATAAAACCTGCCAAAATGAACCTGTCCCTTTTTGGTCGGCGTGAAATGGGTAATACTAAAGAGTTATCCGACCAGATGGGAATTAATCGATGGCTTATATCGAATTCAAAGACGTCATCAAGGCGTACGGCGAGGGCGATGCCCGCATTCACGCGCTCGACGGCGCGAGCTTTACCGTTGAGCGCGGCGAGCTCGCCATTATCCTGGGCGCCTCGGGTGCCGGCAAGACTACGGCGCTCAACATCCTGGGTGGCATGGATACGGTAACCTCCGGCACTGTGACGGTGGACGGGCGCGACGTGAGCTCCGCCAACGAGGCACAGCTCGTGGAATACCGCCGTGCCGACGTCGGCTTTGTCTTCCAGTTCTACAATCTGGTCCCCAACCTGACGGCGCTCGAAAATGTCGAGCTTGCGGCGCAAATCTGCCCCGATTCGCTCGATGCCGAGCAAACGCTTTGCCAGGTTGGCTTGGGTGAGCGCCTCGCCAACTTCCCCGCGCAGCTTTCGGGCGGCGAGCAGCAGCGCGTGTCCATTGCCCGCGCACTGGCAAAGAAACCCAAGCTGCTTTTGTGCGACGAGCCCACGGGCGCACTTGACTATAAAACCGGCAAGCAGATCTTGCAGCTGCTGCAGGACACTTGCCGCAAGCAGGGCATTACGGTCATCATCATCACCCACAACTCCGCGCTGGCGCCCATGGCCGATCGCCTGATCCGCTTTAAGAGCGGCCGCGTGGAGAGCGAGACGGTCCAGCAAAATCCCGTGCCTATCGAGACGATCGAGTGGTAGCGCCCATGGACCAAGATCGCCAAAACAGCCAAAACCACGATACGGAGCACGCAGACCGCGACTGGGAGTTCGCGACCTACCGCACTGCTCAAAGCTCAAACGATATGGTCCCGACGATTTTTCGCCGCGGCATTTACCGCACAATCCGAGGCAGTCTTAAGCGCTTCTTGTCAATCGTGGTCATCACCGCGCTTGGCGTGAGCGTGATGTGCGGCCTTAAGGCGGGCTGCGAGGATCTGCGCGATTCGGTTGACGCCTACTTTGACCAGCAGAGTGTCTATGACATTAACGTGCAGTCGACCTATGGCTTTACGCGCGACGATCTTTCGGCTATCCAAGAGGTCGACGGCGTCGAGACGGCCGAGGGCATCTACACCGAGACCGCCTACACCGCCGTGGGCACAACGCGCGAGCGCGTGGTCGTGCAAAGTCTCTCCAAGGAGAACATCGATCAGCCGGTGCTCGTGAACGGCGATTTGCCTGAGAGCGCCGATGAGGTCGCGGTGACTTCGAAGTTCCTGAAGGCTTCGGGCAAAAAGCTCGGCGATACGGTGAGTTTTGCCGCCAATGACGCGAGCTCGTCGAACCAAAGCGCCAAGGATCAGTTTGCCGCGGGCGATTACACCATTACGGCCGAGGTCCTCGATCCCACCGACGTGAGCTCCGACTCGACAGTCAACGCCTTTCGCGCTGCTTCGGCGGCGGACTATAAGTTCTATGTGAGCGAGGACGCCGCGACATCTTCTTCCTACTCCGCTGTCCACGTGATCGTCGAGGGGGCCAAGGATCTCAACTCCTATTCGGATGCCTACGCGGCAAAGATCAATGAGGTCAAGGGCAATATAGAGAAGATCCGCGAGGAGCGTGAGAAGGCGCGCGCTCAGGAGCTGACGGTCGACACGCCGACAAGCTTGGATGCGGCCGAGCGTCAGGCCGCCATGCTCTTTGGGATCGAGCAGGATAACATCAACCGCATGGCAGAGGGCAGCGAGGAGCGCGTGCAAGCGCAGGCCGACCTGGACCAGCGCCGTGCCGCTGCCGACCAACAGTTTGCCGACGCCCGCGCCGAGCTTTCCGACCTGGGCGAATGCACCTGGTACATCCAGGACCGCGGCAATATCGCAAGCTACTCGAGCGTGGAGAGCGATAGCTCGTCAATTGAGGCCATCGCCACGGTGTTCCCGTTCATCTTCTTTATCGTCGCCGTGCTTATCAGCCTCACCACCGCCACCCGCATGGTCGAGGAGGAGCGCACGCTTATTGGCCTGTACAAAGCACTCGGCTATTCGCGCGGACGCATCCTGTCCAAATACGTGGACTACTCGCTGTGGGCGTGCCTGATCGGCGGCGTGCTCGGTAACATCATCGGATTTGTGGGCCTGCCGCTGTTCCTGTTTACGGTGTTCGACGACATGTACTCGCTGCCCCAGATGCTACTTTCGTACGACATCGTGTCCTCGATCGTTTCGGTGGCGCTGTTTGCCGTGGGCGTGGTGGGCGCCACGATTATCGCCTGCCGCCACGAGATGGCCGAGACCCCGGCCTCGCTTATGCGTCCCAAGGCCCCGCGCGCTGGCTCGCGCATCTTGCTCGAGCGCATCGGCTTTATCTGGCGCCGCATGGGCTTTTTGAACAAGGTCGCTGCACGTAACCTATTCCGCTATAAAAAGCGCGCCTTTATGACCATCTTTGGCATCGCCGGCTGCACGGCGCTTGTGATTTGCGGCATGGGCATTCGTGATACGTCGGTCGCGCTTTCGCCCAAGCAGTACGGGCATATCACGCGCTATGACCTGCTGGCGGTTGCCAATCCCGACGATTTTTCACAGACGTGCGCGGCGCTCGACGAGCGAAGCGCAGCCAAGGATTCCGACGTGACCGTGTCTTCGACGCTGCCGATTATGACCGACAACGTCACCTTTACATTTGGCGGCAAGAGCGAGACCGTGCAGCTTATCGTGGTGCCCGACAACCGCACGAACGACCTGGACGACTACGTGTGTCTCGAGGACGAGTCCAAAGAGCCTCTATCTTTGCGCGACGGAGATGTGTATCTGAGCAAGAGTTCACAGCTGGTGCTGGGGATTCAGCCGGGCGATACAGCACACGTCCAGGATTCGTCACTCAACGTCGCCAAGGTCAAGGTCAGCGACATCTCGCTCAACTATCTGGGCAACACACTCTATATGACGCAGAGCGCCTATGAGCGCGCGTTCGGTCGAAGCGCACGTCTCAACGGCATCTTTGTGCTGCTTAAGGGCTCGTCGGCCGACCAGATTGCGTTTAGCAAGAAGCTTAAGAGTGACGGCTGGCTTTCGATTTCGAGCACGGCCGAGCATTGGGAGAACTTCGAGGCGAACTTCACTATCATCAATTCCGTCGTGGTGCTCGTGACTTTTATGGCGGCGTGCCTGTCGTTTGTGGTGGTGTTTACGCTGTCCAACACCAACATTTCGGAGCGCAAGCGCGAACTGGCAACCATCAAGGTGCTGGGCTTCCGCCGTGGCGAGGTGCATCACTACGTTAACAAGGAGACGTTGATCCTCACGGCGATTGGCGCCGCGCTGGGCGTGCCGCTGGGCGGCTTGCTGGCCGAGAGTTTTACGTACATTTTGCAGATGCCGTCGCTGTACTTTGACGTCGAAGTCGAGCCGCTGAGCTACGTGCTTGCCGTGGTGCTTTCCTTCGGCTTTACGTTTATCGTCAACCTCGCCACCAACCGTACCCTCAATAAGATCGACATGGTCGGCGCCCTCAAGAGCGCCGAGTAACCTGTCCTGGGATTCAAGTTCTAGCGAGCTGCCGACGCGCCCGCAGCAGCATTTTTGCATAAACCGCCCCGCCAAATGCATACTTTGACGGGACGGTTGCTTTTTGCCCACGGGTACCCCAGGGGGCGGCGTGCAAATTCCTGAGTTTTCAGCATCCCGGAGCCCGCGGGTGCGGGAACGGGTGCACAAAACCGCGCTGAATGCCCTGGTCCCGGACCCCCAATGCCTCAAGGACCGATCATTTTTTACAGGATGCGGCCCATGGTGCCTGCCTTTCGCCCAAAATCCAGTATGCAGGCACCCTCGGCTGCTGAATACTCCCAAAAATGCACGCCGCATCCTACCCCAGGCACCCGTAGCAAGAAGACGAATAGCCTCGGCCTCCCAAGTTACCGCAGGAGGCCCCAGGGCTTACCTCCCAAATCTTTCCGCAGGACGGAAGGACCCCGCCGCGCGAAGCGCACGGCGGGGTCCTGACATGTCCGAGGACGATTTGGGAGGTAAGCCCTGGGGCCTCCGATGGGGGCGGTTACAGCCGAGGCTATTCGTCGCCGAAGCTGATGCCCAATGCCTTGGCCTCGCGCACAAGATCGCTCTGGGGGTCGACATACTTGAGCTTGCCGGCGACCTCCTCGAGCGGCATGTGGCACATCTTGCCGTCACGCAGAGCAATCATGTAGCCAAACTCGCCACGCAGGCAGCCGAGCGCTGCCTCGACGCCGCACTGAGTCGCAAAGATGCGGTCCTGGGCGTCGGGCTGGCCGCCGCGCTGCGTGTGACCTGGGATGGCGACGCGGGTCTCGCGACCGGTCTTGGCCTCGATCTCCTTGGCGATGTCGTACACGATTGACGGGCTCGTGCGCTCGGCGAGCTTCTTCTTGTACTCCTTCTTGGACAGCGCCGCGTCCTCCTTGGAGATAGCGCCCTCGGCGACGGCCACGATGGTAAAGCGGCTGCCGGTCTCCATGCGATGCTCGATGGTCTTGATGACGTTATCCATGTCGTAGGGGATCTCGGGAATCAAGATGACATCCGCGCCGCCCGCGACGCCGGCATACAGCGGGATCCAGCCAACCTTGTGGCCCATAATCTCGATAACGAACACGCGCCCGTGGCTCGAGGCGGTAGTGTGGATGTCGTCGATGCACTTGGTGGCGACGTCGATGGCGCTCGTAAAGCCAAACGTCATCTCGGTGCCCCAGGTGTCGTTATCGATGGTCTTGGGCAGGGCGATAACGTTGAGGCCCTCTTCGCGCAGGCGGTTGGCGGTCTTGGTGGAGCCGTTGCCGCCCAGCATAAACAGGCAGTCGAGCTGCAACTTGTGATAGGTGTGGACCATCGCGGGTACCTTCTCGACGCCGTCGGCCTCGGGAATGTTCAGGCGCTTGAACGGCGTGCGGCTCGTGCCCAGAATAGTGCCGCCGCGGGTGAGGATACCGCTAAAATCGGCGGGCGTCATGACACGGAACCTGCTGTAGATAAGGCCCTGATATCCGTCCTCAAAGCCATAAATCTCGATAGGCTCTTCGCTATTGGTCATAAGCGTTTTGACAATGCCGCGCATGGTGGCGTTGAGCGCCTGGCAGTCGCCGCCACTAGTAAGAAGACCGATCCTAAGCATGGTGAATCCTTCCGGGCAAGTTATAACATGCGCATAAGTTTACCCCCGCACACTGTTGATGCGGGGGTAAAACGTGTTAGCTCAAGCGTATGGAAATGTAAGCAACGTCAGGCGAGCGTAAGGACGACGGTGCCAGCTCCTTACAGTGCGAAGGCGTCGACGTCGCCCCAGTGGCGGCGCAGCGTAATAGCGGCAGCGGGTTCGGTATTGTCAAAGACGACCGACCATTGCGTGTTGCTGGTGATGTCTTCCGGATTGGGCTCTTGCGCCGCAGCGCGTAGGGCCTTCCAAGCGACTGCCTCGTCCTGGGCACCGACATGGGCGTCAAGGACATCGGCGATTGCGACGGCGCGCTCTTTACCATGGCCCAGCTCACCATTCTTTTGGTTGGGCAGCACTTCGTCACCATAGCAGGCATAGAAGTTCGTAACCTGGCGTACAGGAGTCACTTTGCATGCACGGTCGGGGTCGCGCGGATCCCACTCCACCACCCGCGCGTCACCGGCGGCGTCGTTGATAAAGAAGTGGTAATCGCGTCCTGCCATGGCGTGCATGTCGTAGGCGGAAAGCAGGTCGACAGCTTCTTGCGTGGTGGCGGCACGGTCGAGCACCAGGCGGATGGCGAGCGAGGTATTGATGACAGGGCGCTGCGTGTCCTGGTCACAGGGTTTGGAATCCAGGGTGAGTACGGCAATGGACACGCCGCGTTCGTTAACACCGTCGAGCTGGGCAAACGGGCCCATGAGTGCAGCGGCGCGTCCGGCGACGGAGTCAAGCGGAGCGTTGGTGCCCAGGTTGTTGAGGGCCGCAAAGCCGATGGAGGCATAGCCGTCGCGCGGGTGATTGCGCACCAGCAGCGCCGAGGTGTCGTCCTTAAAGTCGTAATTGCGACCGGTGCGCACGCGGCCTTCGGCATCTACGGCGACAAAAGCGCTGCAGGCAAACTGGGGCGCCTGGACATGTGCCGGCACGCCGGGCAACACCTGCGCCACCACAGCATCGATGTAGGCCTGGTCGTCGCGCACGCCAGCGGCGATGATGCGGTCAAGGTCGTAGTCGTAAGCGATGTCGATTGCGTACAGGTCATAGCCATCCGCATAGTCAGTCAAGCGTTTGAGCGACGCGGCGGACTTGATTTGTTTGTGATAAACGATACCGGCGGCAATGGCGATGCCGACGGCGGTTCCTGCAACACCGCAGGCGATGGCAATGTTACGTGGCTTCATGACGGCTCCTCTCGTCCTGTTAGCGTAATTGTCGCAAAAGGTGCACGGGCATGATGGCTCAACTTGGCGAGCGGCGTGGGATTAAACATGGAATGAAAGGCGCGGCGCTGGCGCGGCGGGGTATGCTGGAGGGGACCATCAACCCAGCGAAAGGGGAGAGCATGACGGATCAGGAAACGCCCGAGCGCGTGCACGTGACTGCCGACGATATCGAGGCCGCCAACGACCTCATCGACTTTATCGAGGCATGCCCCAGCATGTTCCATACGGCGGCGACCATTATGGCCGAGCTCGACGAGGCGGGCTTTACCTACCTGCCCGAGAACGCGGCATGGGATATCGAGCCGGGCGGGCGTTATTACACGCAGCGCAATACCTCGAGTGTCATCGCCTTTAAGGTGGGCGAGGACCTGGCCGCGACGTGGGGCGAGGACGGCGTTGCCGGCGACTATCATTTTCAGCTGACGGCGTCGCACAGCGACTCGCCGACGTTTAAGGTTAAGGCCGTGCCCGAGCTCGACGGCGCGGGCGAGACGCTGCGCCTGAACACCGAGGCCTACGGCGGCATGATTGACTACACCTGGTTCGATCGCCCGCTGGCGCTCGCGGGCCGCGTGCTGGTGCGCGAGGGCGACCGTATTGAGAGCCGCCTGCTTGCCACCGAGCGCGAGGTCGCTATTATCCCGAGCCTTGCTATCCATATGAACCGTTGCGTCAACGAGGGCTTTGCTCCCAACCGAGCTGTCGACCTGTGCCCGCTCATCAGTGCCGGCGAGCTTAAGCAGGGCGACTTTGATGCCCTGATCGCCGAAGAGCTGGATGTTGAGCCCGAGCAAATTTTGGGCCGCGATCTGTTCCTGGTTAATCGTCAGGATGCGCGCATTTGGGGTTGGGCCGACGAATTTATCTCGACGCCCAAGCTCGATGACCTGTCCTGCGCCTATACCTCGCTACAGGCATTTTTGGGCGCCGAGAACGCGCACGACGTCTCGGTCTTCTGCTGCTTCGATAACGAGGAGGTTGGCTCCGAGACCAAGCAGGGCGCCATGTCGACCTTCTTGGCCGACGCGCTGCGCCGCATCAACGGCTCGCTGGGCTTTGACGACGAATCGTATCATCGCGCCCTTGCCGCCTCGATGCTCGTGAGCTGCGACAACGCGCATGCCGTGCATCCCAACCACGCCGAGAAGTGCGATGCGCGCAACCAGGTTGTGCTCAACGGCGGCATCGTCATCAAGGAAGCTGCCAACCAGCACTACTGCACCGACGCCTTTAGCCGCGCGGTGTTCCAGGCTATTTGCGATGACGCCGACGTGCCCACGCAGGCCTTCGCCAACAAGAGCGATATGGCGGGTGGCTCCACGCTCGGCAACCTGTCGAACATGCAGGCGAGCATGCACGCCGTGGACGTGGGCCTGCCGCAGCTGGCTATGCACTCAAGCTACGAGACCGGCGGCGTACGCGACGTGATGTACGCCATCCGTGCCCTCACCGCCTTCTACGAGCGCAACCTAACCATCAACGGAGCCGAAAGCGTGGGGCTGTAAATGCAGGCCGAAGACATGAAGGCCGAGCGCAAGATTGAGCTTATCGATCAGGGTTCGCAGCTGTTCGCCACTGCTTGCCGCGATTCAGGGGTCGACGTGTCCAAGGCGCGACCAACGAGCGATGAAGAACTCAAGCGTAACGCCTATTCGGACCGCTACGACGAGGAGACGGACTGGCTCTAATAAGCGGAGCGTCGAAAACACTAGGTGTATGTCTGAGATCACTTTGGCGAGAGTGTCGCAGACAGAACTACCGGTATGGCGCAAGCCAACTTGACCCCATTGCACCAAAAAGGAAACGCCGCAGGTCGAACAAAAGTCAGCGAGAGCCCGCCGTTTGAGCCAAGGTGCCGTGAAATGAAAAGGCGCTGACCTTCTGGTCGCGCCTTTGAAATTGAACGGCAGATTGGCCAAACGGCGGGCTCGCAGCGTCGACTGATCCGCCGTTCGTTAGAACGGCGGAACCCTAATGCTCGATCCAACGGCGGAGCGTCTCACCCGCTTGCAGATGACGCAAGTTCTCCGCGGCAATGTCGACCACATTGTTGAGCGTAGCCTCCAAGTGGAACCAGCCCGAGATATGCGGCGTAATGAGCATGTTAGGCGCATCCCACAGGGGGCTTGTCTCAGGCAGCGGCTCGGGGTCGGTGACGTCGACCGCGGCGCCGGCAAGGTGTCCGGACTCAAGAGCGGCGACCAGGTCGTCGGCAACCACAAGATCGCCACGGCCGCCGTTGGCAAAGAGGGCGCCCGGCTTCATCGCGGCGAAGAACTCGGCGTTCGCCAGACCGCGGGTCTCGGGTGTGCTGGGCATAAAGGATGCGACGATGTCGGCCTCGGCCAGGCGCTCGGGCAGGGCGTCCATGCCGTCCATGTCCTCAAACACAATGGGGTAGACGAGCGGATGGCGCTTGATGCCGCGGACGTGCGCGCCCATGCTGCGGCAAAGCGTGGCAAAATGGCCGCCGATATCGCCTGCGCCCAGCACCAGCACGTTGGCGTTTTTGAGCGAGGTAACCGGCCCCAAATCCTCCCAGCGATGCTCGCGCTGCAGGTCCTGGTAGCCGGGCAGGCGCTTCATCATAGACAGCACCATGGCAAACATGTGCTCGCTTACTGCCTGGCCATAGGCGCCCACCGAGCAAGACAGTTTGGCATCGGCCGGCACGGTGCCGGCGGCCAAGTAATCGTCATAGCCAGCGGTCTGCAATTGCAACAGCTGGAGATGTTCGCATGCCGTGAGCATGTCAGGGTCGATGTTGCCCAAGATCACGTCGGCATCGGCGACCTGCTCGCGCGTGGCGGCGTCGGAGCTCGTGTAGATAAAGTCCTCGCCCGGAGCGCTCGACTCAAGAATTGTGCGATGACGGTCGTTGACGGGCAACAAAACCAGGATGTTCACAAGCAGTCCTCTCCGCTCGACCTGCCAAAAAGGGACAGGTTTATTTTGGCAGGTTTTATCAGACAAAACGCTCAAACAAAAACGCCGGATGCAAGACGAGCGTGCCCGTCAGCATCCGGCGCATCCACGGCTACCAGCTCAGCAGCTCGTAGCCGTCCTCGGTCACCACGAGCTGTACCTCGCACTGGGCCGAATCGCTGCCGTCTTTGGTGCGCACACACCAACCGTCACCCTTGCTAATCTTGATGTCGGGCGCTCCGGCATTGACCATGGGCTCGATGGTAAAGACCATGCCCGGAGCCATGATGGTGTCCACATCGGGCGCCTCGGTGGTAAAGCCCACAAACGGGTCCTCGTGGAACTCCTTACCGATGCCGTGTCCGCCGTACTCGCGCACCACGCTAAAGCCGGCGTCCTCGACCGTCTTTTGTACGGCCTCGGCCATAACGGACAGCGGCAGCCATGGCTTGACGGCTGCCAGACCCGCCTCCACGCTGGCGCGGGTGACGTCGACCAGGCGCTGGCGCTCGGCCGAGACCTCGCCGATGCAGAACATACGGCTCGAGTCGCTAAAGTAGCCGTCCAAAATCGTGGAGCAGTCCACGTTGATAATATCGCCCTCGTGAAGCACGTCTGTATCACAGGGGATGCCGTGACAGACCACGTCATTGATCGAGGTGCACACGCTTTTGGGGTAGCCCTCGTAGTTGAGATCGGCCGGCGTGCCGCCGTGTTCGACGGTATAGTCGTAGATCATCTGGTCGATCTGGTTGGTGGTCATGCCCGCGGCGATGTGCTCGCCTACGTAGTCGAGCACGCCCACGTTGATGGCGGCGGAGCGCTTGATGCCCTCGATATCGGCGGGCGTCTTGTAGAGCGTACGGGGCAGAACCTCCCAGCCCTCTTCCCACAAGCGCTCGAGGCGCTCATCAAAGGCGCTGTGGCATTTCTTGTATTTCTTGCCGCTGCCGCACCAGCAAGCGTCGTTGCGGCCGGGCACGGGTCCTTTGTCATACATGGCTAACTTCCTTTCATCCGCAGCTAGTATAGCCCACTCACGCGTCCATAAAAGTTGCGGTGATATAGTTCCGATTTAAGCGGTTTAACAGCATAAATAGGAACTATATCACCGCAACTGATGGAGCGGGATGGCGGACACTGGCTGCTGCGTGGTTTTGCTAGTAGCTCACCTGGCAGGGGATGCCGAGGGCTTGGACGCGCGCGGCAATGGCGTCGAGCACCTCGGGCGCTGCTTTGGTAAGGCCGGCGATCGGTGTCTCGCGCGCCACCGTGTAGATGGTCGCTTCTTGTGGGCGAATGCGCTCAAGCGCCGCGAGCCAGGGGCCGACGTACTCCTCGCCGGTGTTATCGATAGACTTGCCCCGGTACTCGCCGGTCAAAAAGATCGTCTGGATAATAACGTGACCGTCAAAGCTTGCGAACGTCTCGATCTGGTGCTCGACGTCGTAGGGGCCAACGGGCTGGTCGAGCAGCTGGATAAACGCCGGGTCGACGGTATCGAGCTTGAGGATGTTGTCGTCGACCATCATGAGCGCGTCGTGCACCTCGGGGCGATCGGCGCGCGTGCCGTTGGAGAGCACGGCGATCTTGGAGTTTGGGGCAAGCTCGTCGCGCAGCGCGATGGCGCCGGCGATGGCCTGCGGAAACTCCGGTGCGGCGGTGGGCTCGCCGTTGCCTGCGAAGGTGATCACATCGGGGAGCTCGCCTTCGGCTGCCATCTCGCGCAGCTTTGCCTCGAGCGCGTCGAGTACCACGGCGGCTGTGTTGTACGGCTCATGGCAGGGGCGCTCGGCGTTGAGGCCGTTTTCGCAGTAAATGCAGTCGAACGTGCAGATTTTGCCGCTGGCCGGCATCATGTTGACGCCGAGCGAGAGACCAAGGCGACGGCTGCGAACGGGCCCAAAGATGGGGCTGGCATTCAAAAACGTAGACATAGGCATATGCTCCTCAAGACAATTGTGCCTAAGCATAGCATCGGCTCCAAAGCAAGGTACGGGCTCTTGCTTTACAAGTTTCGTTTTTTCACGTCGCTCATGATGCTGTGCCATGAAAAGCCTCGGGTCGGGTACAGTTAATCTGTTAACAAGGCATAAGGCAATGCGGGTCCATCCAACCGTACTGACGTGCAACTGGATGGGCATTGATGATGGGGGCACAACATGGATTTTACGGTCGAGAATGCGGGCACCACGATTGCCTGTCGCGAATATGCCGGCCCGGATGTGTCGCCTGATACTCCTGCCTTGGTGTGCGTGCACGGTGCTTGTGTCGACGGCACATTTTTCGACGGCATCGCTTGTGAGCTCAGCCGCAACTACCGTGTAATTGCCTACGACCGCCGCGGCTGTGGTGGCAGCAGCGAAGCGGCAGACGGCAGCTATGATCTTGCCACTCAGGCCGCCGACCTGCAGGCCGTGATCGACCACGTTGGCGCTCCGACAAATGTGCTTGCGCACAGCGCTGGTACGTTGGTGGCGCTGGAGCTTCTCCGCACCAAACCCCATCTCGTTGCCCGTGCGATTCTGCATGAGCCGGCTGTGTCGGCCGAAGGCGTCGGCATGGGCGCAGCTCCGGTTTTGCTCGATATGATTGCGGCTGGAAAGGTTTCAAGGGCGCTCCGTCTTTTCTTGGGAGCTCTCGGCGATTTGGACCCCGAGGCTCCTGGGACGACCGAAGCGGAAGCCAAACATGCCCTGCGCAATGGTCGTTGCTTCATGGCCAATGAATACGGAACAAATATGACTTACGTTCCCAATTGGGATAGTGTCCGCGCATCGAAGTCCGTTGCTGCTGTGCTTCTCGGCGAGCTTTCGGTCGGTACGCCCCGCGAGGATGGTACGCGAGCGGCTGCCGAATATCTCGATTGCCCCCTCGTGACGATCCCGGGCGCGCATAACGGTCTGCGCGATCGCCCCGTTACGGCGGCAAACGCCGTTCGCGATGTCTTGGGGCGTTAGCTCGTTCGATGACCTGTGGGGAGGGGGCTGTTAGCGTTTCTTCATTGTTAACGAATGCGCCCATAACCGCGCGCCCGCGGCTCCATTACCGCTGTTTGCCAGGTCATAAAAATGCAACGATAATCGCGCGTTTGCCTGTAGCTGTTAGATGTTACCCTTGTATCATTTGATATGCGCCGTTGCCGTGCGTGACGATCGAAAGGGCCCCATATGCTCAATAATCACGAGGCAAATCTAACCGACGAGGAGGCTGCCGCCGAGGTCGCCCGTGTCGCGAAGACCTACCCCGTGGTACGTTTGCTGTCGGCCGATCAGATTAAGAGCGAGCCTAACTGCCTGCTCGCCGGCGATCGCTGCCCTTGTCTGCGTCAGTCAAGTCTTGAGGCCTTGACAGATTCCGATGAGGTGTCGGAGCAACTGCTCAATGATGGTACTGAGTACCGCGCTCGCCTGCGCCCTCTAAAGGTCGAGGGCGAGCCTCACGTCCTGCTGATGGTGCGTCCGATTGATGAGCAAGAGGCTGCAGAAGAGGACCTTGTCTACACCGACGTGCTGACGAGTGTGCGCATTCGCCGATATTACGAGGAAAAGCTCCGCAACGCCCGCGTGAATGCCGGCGTTGCGGTGATCGACCTTGATGATTTTAGGGTCGTCAACGATACGTGTGGCCGTCATGCCGGCGACCTTGCGCTCGGTGCTGTGGCGACAGCCATACGCAGCGGAATTCGTTCGACTGACGAGCTTGTGCGCTATGGCTGCGACAAGTTTGTGGTCGTCATGCCCAATATTCCCTCCGATGACTTCACTCGTCGCCTGCATCAGGTATCCGATGCCGTTCATGCCACGATTATTCCGGGCCATGAGTACGTGAGCTTGACGGCATGTGTTGGTGGCGTTCGCATTCATGGCGAGACGGTCGATGAGGGCGTTGGCCGCGCTGTCCAGTTGCTGAGCCGCGCTAAGACAAAAGCCGGTACGGTCGTGACCGATGCCGATTCCATCGAGGCCTTCCAAAGCGAAAAGCCTTTGGTGCTTATTGCCGATGACTCCGAGATGAACCGAGCCATTCTCAACGAGATGCTCAAGGACGAGTATTGCATCCTCGAGGCCGATAACGGTCGTACGGCACTCGACATGGTCGACCGCTATGGCGATGAGTTGTCGCTCGTGCTGCTGGACATTGTCATGCCGGACATAAGCGGCTTTGAGGTGCTGGCCGATCTGTCGCGCCGATCGGGTATCGACAATCTGCCTGTCATCATGATTTCGAGCGAAGATTCCGACGATATGGTTCTGCGCGCGTACGAGCTGGGCGCCTCGGACTATATCAACCGCCCGTTTGACTCCCGTGTCGTGCGCCGCCGCGTAAACAACACCATCCGCCTATACGCCAAACAGCGCCGCCTGACGAGCCTACTGTCCCAGCAGTACAACGAGCGCGTCAAGAACAGTCGCATGCTCATCGACATGCTTGCCGGCGTCATGGAACTTCGCAATGGCGAGAGCGGCAGGCACGTTACGAATATCGAAAAGCTGACCGAGCTGCTGCTTGACTGTCTGGTCCGGCGTAGCGACACCATCTCCCTCGACAACGAGGAACGCTCCACGATTGCCCTGGCTTCGGCGCTGCACGATATCGGCAAGATGTCGATTGACGATGCGATCCTCAACAAACCCGGGCGCCTTACGCCCGAGGAGTTCGAGATTATGAAGACGCATACCACGATCGGCGCTGATATGTTGCTTGAGTTGAGCCGCCATCACGTCGGCAATGCGCTTATGGAGTATGCGTACCAGATTGCGCGTTGGCATCACGAGCGCTGGGATGGCAGGGGTTATCCCGATGGCCTTAAGGGCGACGAAATTCCCATTGCCGCACAGGTGGTTTCGGTGGCCGACGTGTACGATGCGCTGACGAGCGTGCGTGTGTACAAGGACGCCATCCCGCATAAGGAGGCGATCCAGATGATCCTGGACGGTAAGTGTGGCACCTTTAACCCGCTGTTGCTCGACTGCCTGCTCGAGGTGCAAGACCGTATTGCCGAGACGTTGGCACGCCCCGCCGACGTCGTTGCGTTTCCCACGATTTAGTTTGACCAAAGGAGTTTTAATCCATGATTTCTATGCGTGAGGCGTATGAGAAGATCGGCGCCAATTATGATGACGCGTGCGCTCGGCTGATGGGCGAGGAAATGCTTACCCGCTTTGCCCTCAAGTTTTTGGATGACGAGAGCATGGACAAGCTGGAGGCCGCCATGGCGGCAGGAGACGCCGAAGGTGCGTTTATGGCAGCGCACACGCTCAAGGGCGTGAGCCAGAACCTGGGATTCGATAATCTGTACGAGCCAGCGGTCGTGGTGACCGAGGCGCTGCGCGGCGCCGATGCCGTTGACGGCGCTCGTGAGGGAATGCATGCGCTGCAGCAGCAATATGCGGCTACGATGTCGGCCCTGCGCGAGGCGGCTGAATAAGGGCTTGCGAGCCTTGGGCTGTGTGCCCCGGCCACATATAGGTAAAAGGGCGCCCCGTCGGACCATGTGGCCGGCGGGGCGCCCTTATCTGTTGTGCTGTCCGTGAACTAACGGGCCTGCTTAACCTTTGTCGCTGCCTCGACAAACGACTTCCACAGGTTAAAGTCGGTCTCGAGCGTCTTCCACGTGTACTCAGGGTGCCATTGCACGCCCAGGCAGAAGGGTTGGCCTTCGACCTCGATGCACTCGGGAACGCCGTCGGTTGCCTTGGCGACCAAACGCGTGCTTTTGCCCAGACGATCGACGCAGCAGTGATGTGCTGAGTTGGTCTGGATCAGCCTGTGCCCGCCAACCGCGCGCTCCAGCAGCGAGCCCGGCACGACCTCGACGGGATGCACGGGGTCGTTGAGCACGTGGGTGTGGCGCCACTGCGTGCGGCCCTCGCGAGCACCCAGGCTCGGCACATCCATGCACAGGGTGCCGCCAGTGGCGACATTGAGCAGCTGCGTGCCGCGACAGGTGGTAAAGAGCGGCTTTTTGGCGCGGAGTGCCTCGTCGACCAGCTTAAACTCAAAACTATCGCGGATCTCGCAGCAAAGGGTGGGGTCGTAGGGTCGATCATCGCCCCAACGTTTGGGATTGACATCGGGGCCGCCGGGAATGGCGATACCGTCAGCGATTTCAACGTAATGACGGATGACCTCAATGTCCTCGGTGATGGACATCTGCAACGGCAGGCCGCCGGCGGCAAGGATGGCATCGACAAAGACGCTGGCGATCTCCTCGTTGGGGGAGAGCGTCTCGCTCAAAAACGGCTTTGCCTCTTCCCAGCGCGGCGCGACGAGGATGAGCGGGCGATCGGCGGGGGCGACGTCGACATGCGGGGTGTAGGACGATGAAGTGCGAGTTCCGATCATAGGTGTAGCTTTCGAATCTGAAGGTGACAGGGCGCATGAGAGACGTGGGACAACACTTTCAATGGATTTGTCCCACGGGGTAGCTGGTTAGTGGCCCTTGATGGAGTTGAGGAAGTCCTGGGCGCGCTTGGTCTGGGGATGGTCGAAGAACTCGTCGGGTATGCCGGTTTCCACGATCTGGCCGTCGGCCATAAACACGACGCGATCGGCAACGCGGCGGGCGAAGTTCATCTCGTGCGTGATGACGATCATCGTCATGCCCTGCTGGGCCAGACGGACCATGACCTCGAGCACCTCGTTGATCATTTCGGGATCGAGGGCGCTCGTGGGCTCGTCAAAGAGCATGGCCTTGGGTTGCATGGCAAGCGAGCGGGCGATGGCCACGCGCTGCTGCTGGCCGCCCGAGAGCTGTGCGGGCACCTTATCGGCCTGCTCGGCCACGCCCACGCGGCTCAGCAGGTCCATGGCGCGCTCACGAGCTTCTTCCTTGGACACGCCCAGCACGTCGACCGGCCCCAGCATGACGTTCTGCAGTACGGTCATATGTGCAAACAGGTTGAACTGTTGGAACACCATGCCCAGCTCGGCACGCATGCGGGCAAGATCCTTGCCTTCTTGCGGCAGGGGCTCGCCCTCGATGAGAATCTCGCCCGAGTCGATGGTTTCCAGGCGGTTGATGGTGCGGCACATGGTCGACTTGCCCGAGCCCGAGGGACCGATCACAACGACGACCTCGCCGCGGTCGACCGAGAGATTGATGTCGTTGAGGACGTGCAGATCGCCATAGTGCTTATCGACGTGCTTGAGCTCGATTAACGGCTGATTGCCGGTGGAAGAGGTACTCTGTGCCATGGTGCTCGGCTCCTTATGACTCGAAATGGTAAAGCGTTAGCGGATGATGGTCGCGCCGGTCTTGTGCGAAACGTAGACAGCGGCCTTGTTAATTGCGACGTTGATGAGGATGTAGATGACCGCGATTACCAGGTAGACCGACACGAGGGCGTCGTAGTTGGTAATGAGCACGCGGGCATTTTGCATGAGGTCGGGGTAGCTCACCACGTAGGCGACGGTGGTGTCTTTGACTACGACCACAAGCTGCGAAATCAACGACGGAATGATAAACCGAATAGCCTGCGGCAACACGATTTTAAAGGTGATTTTGGCCTTGGAGAGACCGAGCGCCTGGGCCGCCTCGACCTGGCCGCGCGGCACGGCGTTGACGCCGGCGCGGAAGATCTCGGCGAGTACGCCGGCTGCGGCGAGCGCGACGGGAAGCGTGAGCATCCAAAACGACGGTAGCGCGATCTTGTACTGGGGCAGCACCAAAAAGAAGAAGTAGATGAACAGCAGGCTCGGCACGCCGCGGAAGAAATCGGTGAGCACGCGGCAGACCAGCTGCAGCGGCTTGATGTCGCTGGTGCGGCCGAGCATAAGGCCTAAGCCCAGTACCAGCGCGATGGCGCCGGCGGTGAGTGCGACTTTAACGGTGCCCTCAAAGCCGGCAAGTAAGAACTTCCAGGTGGTGAGGTGCGTAAAGAAATACCAATAGTGGACCGAAAGCTGACCGGTCACATAAAAGCGCTGCAACACGAGGACGATGAGCGCGGCGACGGCAACGAGTGAGATGGCGGTGCCGATGCGAATCTTGCCGCGCATCTTGGGGCCGGGAGCCTCGTAGAGCGCATCGCGCATGGTAAGCGCAGGGGAGGAGTGCTTGCTCATCGAAGGATCCTCACCTTCTTATCGATGTAGTTGCCAATGTGGCTCACCACAAAGGCCGTGCCCAGGTAGCCGAGCGCCGAGATAAAGAACGCGGCGACGCCGCCGAGCGAGCGCGTGTTGATGTAGCTCACCACGCCGGTGAGCTCTTGCGGCTTAAGCGGCACCTGGCTGCCGAGCGCGGTGGTGAGCATGACGGCGATAAAGAGGTTGGTCATGGGCAGCACGCTCGAGCGCAGTGCCTGCGGAATCACGATCTTGGCGAGGATACGATTGAAGCTCATGCCGAGTGAACGTGCGGCTTCCACCTGGCCGACGCCGACGGTGTTGATGCCGCTCATAAAGTTCTCGGAGCCAAAGGCCGAGCCCAAAAGGACCGTGGCGACGATAACGCAGGTGCGGTAGGGCAGAACGACCTTGAGCGGCGGCAGCGCATAGACGACGATGATGAGCAGCGCGATGCCGGGGATGTTACGGAAGACCTGGACATACAGGTCGCCAAAGACGCGCAGCGGCTTGAGCGGCGACACGCGCATCACGGTGACGGCGACGGCCAGCACCATGGCGATGGCAAACGACTCAAGCGTCATACCCCAGGTTGCTAGCAGTGCGTCGATATAGTTCTGGCCATAGAGCGACCAGAGTTCGGAGAGACTCATGCGGACCTCCCGCCGATAAGGAAAGGGGCTCCCGTGTGTACGGAAGCCCCGACAACTCTGTGAGGAAACAGTTTACCGCAATAAAGCGCATCGTGCGTTTCCATATGGTTTCGTTGCGGCCGTTACCAGGCTCGTTGCCTAGGCGCCGATCTCGGGCAGCTCGGGAACATTGGTGTCGCCCGTGCGGTCGCCGATGCAGATCTGCCACAGCTCGGTCCAGGTGCCGTCGTCCTCGATCTTCTTAAGGAAGTCATTGACAAAGGCGACGCCGTCGGAATCGAGCGGCAGACCGATGCCGTAGGGCTCCTTGCTGCCGAAGGGCTTGCCGGCGATCTTGTACTTGCCGGGCTCGCGGACCAGGGCGCTCTGCTGCATGTTGTTATCGATGACGTAGGCGTCAACACGACCCTGTTGGAGTGCCTGGCGGGCCTCCTCGTCGGTCTTGAACTCCTGCTGGCTGGCCTTGGGAGCGAGCTCCTCCAGGATGGCGGGGCCGTTGGAGCCGGACTGGACGGCGACGCTCTTGTCGGCCAGGTCGTCGACGCTCTTGATGTCGTCGTTATCGGCGAGCACCAGGATAGCCTGCTGGGTGTAGTAGTAGGGACCGGCAAAGGAGACGAGCTTCTTGCGCTCGTCAGTGATGGTGTAGGTGGCAAAGACGGCGTCGACCTGGCCGTTCTGCAGGACAGACTCGCGCGTGTCCGAGGTCACCTGGGTGATCTCGACCTTGTTCTCGCCCAGAATGTAGTTGGACAGGAGCTGTGCGATACCGGCATCGAAGCCGCGGGTCTGACCGTCTTTCTCGTTGAGGAGGGAGAAGAGCGTGGAGGTCTGAACGCCACCGATCTTAAAGACGCCGGCGTCCTTGACGGCCGTGGCCCAGGCGCTGGCGGCGATGGCGTCGTCATCGGCCTTGGGGCCGTTGTCGACGAGCTTGTCGAATGCCTTAGCGTCGAGCGTGGTGGAAGCCTCGGTATCATTGGAGCTCTTGGAGGAGCCGGCGGCGGAACCCTTGTCGGCCTCGGCGCTGGTGTCGGAGCAGCCGGCAAGACCAAGGCCGGCGACGGTTGCGAAGGTGGCGGCAACGAAGCCGCGGCGGTCGAGAACGACCTGCTGGGAGAGGTTCTTGCTCATGGGAGAACACCTTTCTCAATAAAATCCCTAGCGGTTGAGTAGAGTTATACCCTATCCCGCTCAAATAGGTCAACACGAAATAACTCAGAAACATACTTGCCTTATGGGTAATTCTACCTACCAAAAAGGGACAGGCGCCTTTGTGGTGGTTCTTGCAGATGTGGTGGCCTGTCTCGCTGCTTTGTCTCAATCTGTAACATCTGCAGCCATTTTTGCCGAGTAACTGTTACAGATCGAGATTTTCTCTTCAGGGGAATTCGAATGTCTCAATCTGTAACATCTGGACGGTCAAAAGGTCCCTATCTGTTACAGATTGAGACAAAGGTCTGGGACTACGACGTCTTATCTAGATCTGTAACAGTTAGACGGAAATTCGGGCCCTAGATGTTACAGATTGAGATAATCGCGTCGCGCAAACAAAAACCTCCGCAGGGGCGCTTCCCTTGCGGAGGTTTTCTTACTCGTTGAGTAGCCTTGCGGCTTCGGCGGCCATGTACTCGACCGCCATGCCGTTCTGAGCGAGCAGCTCGTTGGGGTCGTAGCGGTCGGGGAAGCCCTTGGCGATGCCGAAGGTGCGCGTGCGCAGCGGCGTGCAGGCCAGATAACATGCCACACGCTCGCCCCAGCCGCCGTCCAAGATGCCGTCCTCGAGGGTGACGACAACGCGATGCTCGGCGGCAAGGCTGTCGAGGAACTCGCGGTCGAGCTCGGTTGCAAAGCGCGGGTTGACGAGCGTGGCCTCGATGCCGTACTCGGCGGCCAAGCGGTTTGCCACGCGCTCGCCCAGCTCAAAGAAATCGCCGAGTGCGAGCACGGCAACGTCGCGGCCCTGACGCACCACGTTGTAGCGAACGGCACTGTAGTCGGTGTCTTCGGCGGGTGCCAGATCGGGACGGCTCACCAGGCCGATGCCCGGTACGCGGATCGCCACGGGATGCTCGCGGTGGTCGAGCGACCAGCTCAGCATGGACAGATATTCCTCCATGCAGACCGGCGCCAAGTAGTGCATGTTGGGAAGAGCGCCCAGCATGGAAATATCGAAGAACGAAAGGTGCGTCTCGGATGTGGTGCCAAAGATTGACGCACCAAACACCAGGATGGTTGCGGGGGCGTCGTTGAGGCACAGGTCGTGCCACAGCTCGTCGTAGGCGCGCTGCAAAAACGTGCCGTACACACCAAAGACTGGCTTGGCGCCCGAGCGCGCAAGCGCGGTGGCAAAGGTCACGGCGTGCTCCTCGGCAATGCCCACATCGACGAACTGTTTGCCGGCGGCAGCGCGAAGCTCGGGTGTAAAGCCCATGATGTAGGGCGTGGCGGCCGTGATGCCCACGACCTGCGGATCGCGCTCGATGGCGGCGCTGAGCGCCTCGCCCGTAATGTCGGCATAGGTGCGCGGCGCAGGCTCGCTCGGATGGCCCGGGCAGAGCTTGCGGCCAGTCGCCATATCAAACGGACCCACGTGGTGCCAGCGCTCGGGGTCGCTCTGGGCCGGCTCAAAGCCCTTGCCCTTGGCGGTGGAGACGTGCAGCACGATGGGATGATCGATATTGCGCAGTTCCTGCAGCGCGTCGACGAGGGCCAACACATCGTTACCGGCGTCCAGATAGCGGTAATCGAGCCCCAGCGCGCGAAAAACGTTGCGCTCACAGGTGCCGTTGCTGGCGCGTAACTCGGTCAGATTGCGATACAGGCCGCCATGGTTCTCGGCAATGGACTGGTCGTTATCGTTGACGATGATGATCAGGTTGCTATCGAGTTCGGCGGCATTGTTAAAGCCCTCAAACGCCAGGCCGCCCGAAAGCGAGCCGTCGCCAATGATGGTGATGACGTTATACGTGTCGCCCGCCAGGTCGCGCGCGTGGGCAAGGCCACAGCCCAAGCTCACCGACGTGGAGGTATGGCCCATGGCGAACAAGTCGTGCTCGGACTCGTCGGGATTGGCAAAGCCAGAAGCCTCGCCATAACGCTCCGGATCGATATAAGTGTACGCGCGTCCCGTCAGCGCCTTGTGGGCATAGGTCTGGTGCGAAACGTCAAAGACAATCTTATCGATGGGGGAGTTAAACACGCGATGAAGCGCAACCGTAAGCTCAACGACGCCCAGGTTGGGGGCAACGTGTCCGCCGACGGCGGCGGAGCTTTCGAGGATTGCCTGGCGGATCTCGCTGCAGAGCTGCGGGAGCTCGGCGCGATTAAGAGCCTTGACGTCCTCGGGCGTTGTCGTTTGCGTAAGCAGCATCGTTGTGGGTTACTCCATGCGAATCGAGCGCCGGCGCTCCCTCGGCCGGCACAATTGCACAAAACAGTCTCGCACATTTTGGCGTTTGATATGTGACGGCGGCGCGGTAATTCGCCAACTGGCGGGGCAAAACGTTTTGTCCGATGCCATACTGGTAGATTCGATGATGATTTTATTCCATGCGTGCAGGTCGTGGCTTGTCGCCGTGAGTCGCTGGAAGGAGGCAGCATGTCCGATGTCGTTCGTGCCGAGAAAATCGCGTGCGAAGTAGACCATGCTGCCCGTCAACTGGCACAGGCGGGCCGTCTGGATCTGACGCGCGAGTTTATCCAGCATGGCGATGTGACGGTGTATACGCATGTGACCTCGGTGGCGCGGGCAAGCCTGTCCTTTGCCGAGCGCCTGGGCCGCGTCGGTGTCTCGGTCGACCGCGCCTCGTTGCTGCGCGGAGCCTTGCTGCACGACTACTTTCTCTATGACTGGCACGATCCCGATCCGAGCCATCGCCTGCACGGGTTTCGGCATCCGTTTTTTGCCCTGGCGCGTGCCGAAGAGGATTTTGAGCTGACGCCGCGCGAGCGGAATATCATCGTGCGGCATATGTTTCCGCTGGTGCCCGTGCCGCCGACGTGTCGTGAGGCTTGGATTGTGTGCCTGGCGGATAAATTGTGTGCGCTGCGCGAGACGGTCGCCGGCCGCCTGCCGCGCAAGGACGAGGCGGACGATGGCGTGAGCAGCGAATCGAGTGAAAAGAGGAGAGGGTAGACGGTGGGGACCGCGATCGACATGGCATTTGACGGCGCGACGCTTGCCGCCTGTCCGCTTTCGGCGCTGGTGCTCTCGTTTGCCTTCTACGGTTTTTGCGGTTGGGTATGGGAATCGACAGTCTGCGCCATGCTCAACCACGGGCGCTTTGCCAACAGCGGCTTTTTGCTGGGACCGTGCTGCCCCATCTATGGCGCGGGCGGCATTGCCTGCTGGCTGCTGTTGCGCGGGATTCCGGATGCCTCGAGCCAGTTTGTCGCTGCAGCGCTCGTATGCAGCGTGATTGAGTACAGCGTAGGCGTGCTGCTGGAAAAAACAACGGGCGCTCGCTTTTGGGACTATTCGCACCTGCCGTTTAACCTGCACGGACGCATCTGTCTGTACTGGGCATGCGCGTTTGGCTTGGGTGCGTTGTGCATTTGCCGTTTAGTGGAGCCGGCATTGTTGGGGCTGCTTGGCCATCTGCCGGTGCTGATTGTGCGGCTGTCCGCCTTTATCGTCGCGGTTGCGATGATGGTCGACGCGGTGTGCTCGTTGGCGAGCTGGCGGCGTCTGTCCGATCAGCTGGAGCGTGTGCGCGCCGACCTTGCCGACCGCATCAATGAGTCGCTCGCCGATGCGTCCGACTCCATGCTCGAACGTATTCCCGATTCGGCGATCGACTCGGTGGCACAGACGCATATCCGCAGCCGTGCCGTTAACGCATGGCTGGCGGAGCTGGGCGATGCGACGCTCGATGCCCTGCGCGAGAAGGCTTCGATGCCGACGTTTATTTCGGATGGTGCTCGCGGCCTGGCGCTCGCTGCCCGCCGCGTGGCCGATGCCGCGCCGAGCATGCCGCGTCCGTCGCTCAGTCGTCGCCTTGCCGGCAAGCGCATGAGCCGCCCGGTACCGAGCGTGTCGCTCAGTCGTCGTGACCTGCGCTTTTTCAATGCCTTCCCGCGCCTGCGCATCAATCGCTACGAAGGTGTCATTCGAGCAACTAATCTCCGCGACCGCGCCCACGAGCTGTTTCGGCACTAGCCAGAGCGGGGCCAAGTGCGCCCTTCTCGCTCGCGTATTTCCCGTTCGTTTCGCGCCCGTTGCCGCGCCGTTTCCAAGATTGCGGCACCGTTTCTATTCGACAACGCAGCGTTTAACAACGTCGTATCTGGTCTATACCAGTTGCCCCTCGGCCGCATTATGGGCGCCGACAACGTTCATGCGATCAAGGGGGAGCGAATGTACGATACGGGATCGATAACGTTTATGCTCATCTGCACCATGCTCGTGTTTTTAATGACACCGGGTCTGGCGTTTTTCTACGGCGGCCTGTCCAGGCGCAAAAATGTCATCAACACCATGCTCATGTGCTTTGGCGCCATTGGCCTGGTTGGTGTGCTGTGGATTGTTGCCGGCTGGTCGCTGGCCTACGGCGGTGACGGCTCGAGTCCGTTTATTGGAGGCCTTGACCAGCTGCTGTGCCTGCCGGTGCTCGGCCAGGTGCTGCAGGCGGCCGAGGGCACCGCGTCGGACGGCGCCGTCTACCCGGAGATTATCAACATCGCCTTCCAGATGGCGTTTGCCATGATCACCGCCGCTATCGTTACGGGCAGCCTGGCCGGCCGCGTTAAGTTTGGTGCCATGGCGGCCTTCCTGGGCATTTGGCTGCTCGTGGTCTATGCGCCGCTTGCCCACATGGTTTGGGGCGGCGAGGGCTCCTTTATCGGCGACATCATCGGCGCGCTCGACTTTGCCGGCGGCGACGTGGTGCACATCTCGTCCGGTCTGACGGGTCTGATTCTTTGCTTGATGCTCGGCCGTCGTCGCGGTTTTGGCATGGTGAGCTATCGCCCGCATAACGTGCCGTTTGTGGCGCTGGGCGCCGGCTTGCTTTGGTTTGGCTGGTTTGGCTTTAACGGCGGCAGCGAGTTTAAGGCCGACGCCGTGGCGGCGCTCGCCATCCTCAACACCTGTCTCTTATACACATCTCCGAGCCCACGAGACCGAGGCTGATCTCG
>CABSNL010000017.1 GCA_902479095.1 uncultured Collinsella sp.
CGGAGATGTGTATAAGAGACAGGTCTGCTCCAGCTCCTTGTCCGAAGACGCGGCGGACGCCGACTGCGGGTTGGCGTGCAGGATCTCGAGCGGCGGAAGCTTGAGGCCGTCCTCTTCTTCGCCCTCGTTATCTGCGGCACCGCCGTCCGCCCCCCCATCGCTAGCCGCAGCCGATTCGACAGCACTCGAGGCAGACGCATCGGCAACCTTGGGATGCTTCAAGAAGTCGGGGATCTGAGGTGCTGCCGAAACAGGATTCACGGCAAACGGCGGCTCGGACTCGTCGATCTTATCGGGGTCGTCTTCCATCGAAAGCTGACCGGTTACCTGGTCGCGCTTTGCATGGCGGCGCGGCAGCAAAGTTGTCTTTGCGGTCTCAATCGGAGCCTCGTCATCCTCGTCATCGCCCTCGGTGAGCTCAATCTCGCTATCGGACCAAGACGGGTCGGGCTCGCTTGTATTGAGCTTAGGCGCAGCCTTGCCCTTCTTGGCATGGCGGCGCGGTAGCAGCGTCGTCTTAGCGCGCTCAGCCTCAACCGACTCGGACACGTCGACAAACGGATTCTCGTCCTCGTCGTCATCGTCCAAAACCGGGTCCACATCGTTGCCCATGACCGTGGTCACGGCAGCATTGGAGCCCTTTTGACGAAGAATGCTCAGGTGCGGACGGGCAACGCCGGGCACCGACAGGGCTTCGTCGTCACCCCACGGGCTCGCGTTGACGTCGGCACGACGGCGCTCGGCAAAATCTGCCGCACGATCGCGGGCAGAGCGCAGCACGCCGCCCACCGAAAAGCCGATGATGACCAGGCCCACGACGACAAGCCCCAACAGGACCACCATCGCGATAGGCTTACCCAGGGCATTCTGCAGCGCACTCGCAATAAACGCACCGATGTAGCCACCCGAGGCGGACAAATTTTGCGGCGTGAACATAAGGTCACACGAAACACTCGTACCCGGCACCATCAGAGAAAGAATGGAGACAACGGCGATAAAGACCACGGCTCCGCCCGCGACCGAGCGCGCGTTGAGCGGCGAGTCCTCACCTAAAAAGAGCGTGGCGGCAAACAGCAAAATGACGATCGGCAGCACGTAGGCGCCCAGACCAAAGCCCAGGTGGTAGAAACCGGCAACCGCAGCCGTAACGGGTGCGGTCGCCGGCGAAATCACGGCAATGAAGGACGCAATCGCCAAAACGGCGATGACCACGCCGGCGATATCGCGGTTGGCCGAGGGCTCGACCAAGGGCTCAAAATCGTCGAAGTCGGCCTCGTGGCCCTTATTGGCACGCAGATGGGAACCGGCACCCTTAGCAGATGCCGGTTGATTATTGGCCTTATTGCCTTTGGCGTTTTGTGCAGATCCGCGCGCCAAACTAAACCTCCATGACGACCGGGATGATCATCGGACGGGTGCGCGTACGGCTCCAAATAAAGTTGGAGAGCGAATCGCGCACGGCCTTGCGAATGGCATCGGAGCCGCTGCTCGTAAAGCTGAACTTGCCCTTCTCGATCGTCTTCATAATGGACGCGGAGGCATCCTCGGAGAACTGGTCGTCGATGGCAAACGAGACGCCGCGGCCCGAGAACTCGATGGCCTCGATCTTCTTGTGCTTGAGCGAGACGATAGCAACGGCCGTGACCATGCCGTCGTTGGCGAGCTTCTGGCGATCGCGCAGGACGATGGGGTCGGTATCGCCGATACGCAGGCCGTCGACGTAGACGACGCCGGACTCGACAGGCGTACCGCGCTTGACGATACCGCCGCGCATCTCGAGCGTGTCGCCGTTATCGAGGATAAAGATGTGATCATCCTTGATGCCCATCTTACGAGCAAGCTGGGCATGGGCACGCAGATGCACGGCCTCGCCGTGAACCGGCATAAAGTAGGTGGGCTTGGCCATGGCCATCAGGAGCTTGAGTTCCTCCTGGCTACCGTGACCGGAGACGTGAACGAGAGCGCGGTTCTTATCCCACACGTCGCAGCCGAGCTTGGCTAGGCTGTTGACGACCTGCTGGACGGCCTTCTCGTTGCCGGGAACGGGAGTTGCCGAGAGGATGACGGTATCGCCCTCGTGGATAGAGAGCGTCTTGTGCTCGCCGTTGGCCATGCGAGACAGGGCCGACAGCGGCTCGCCCTGCGAACCGGTGCACATGACGACGATCTTGTCGTCGGGCAGGTTATCAATGTCGAAGGCATCGATAATATCGGCATCGTCGATGTTGAGGTAGCCCAGCTCGCGCGCCACGCGGGTGTTAGTGAGCATGGAGCGACCGGTCACAACGACCTTACGGCCGCACTTGCGGGCAGCATCGCAGATCTGCTGCAAACGATGAATGTGGCTCGAGAACGACGCGACGAACACGCGACCCGGGGCGTTCTTGATGGCGTGCAGCAAGTTGGGACCGACCTCGGCCTCGGACTTGGTAAAGCCGGGAACCGTGGCGTTGGTGGAGTCGGACAGCAGCAGGTCGATGCCCTGCTTGGCAAAGCGGCTGATAGCGGCATAGTCAGGCGTGACACCATCGATGGGCGTCTGGTCGAGCTTAAAGTCGCCGGTGTGCATAACGGTGCCCTGGTTGGTACGAATGAACACGCCCAGAGCGCCGGGGATGGAGTGCGTCATCGAGAAGAAGTCGAGCGAGATGCCGCCGAGGTTAACATGGCTGCCGCCCTTGACCTCGCGGAACTTGGGTGCGCGGATGCGGAACTCAGAAAGCTTGCCCTCGATAAAGCCAAGCGTCAGCTTGCTCGAGAAGATGGGCACCTTATTGTTGAGGTCCTGCAGCAGATACGGAAGCGAACCGGTGTGGTCCTCGTGGCCGTGGGTGACGACGATACCGCGGAGCTTCTCCTCGTTCTCCAGGACATAGGTGTAGTCAGGAAGCACCAGGTCGATACCGGGCTGGGAGTCATCCGGGAACATGAGGCCGGCGTCGACGAGCACCATGTCGTCGCCGCACTCGAAGACCGTCATGTTCTTGCCGATGCCGTCAAGGCCGCCGAGCGGGATGATCTTCAAGGGAGATGATTTTTTAGCTGCCATAGGTTAGTGTGGTTTCCTTTCTTCGAAACGGGTCTGGAACAACCGACGGGGCGCTTCTGGCAAACCGACCGCCGGGAACGTACAAACATGCATCTCAGAGTCGATGCAGTAACCACAGCATCATACCCAATTGTCCATCAACAGACCACCCATGCATCAAAGCCCCATCTGAACCGGTCTATCCCGCCGGTTTCCCGTGGGGCGGGCACTGATGAAGTTTCCTGCTCTACAGTCCTGCTCACGACGGAGGCCACATTAAGTGGCCTCCTGTTCGTGCGGAACTCGCGATAAACTTCATCAGTGCCCGCCCCACGGGAAACCTGACAATAAGGGACAGGTTTATTTTGGTAGGTTTTATCTGGGGAAATGCTGCTGCATCTCTCTACAGATCCGAAATCTGACTGCTGAATAGACTGTCTAACTCAATGGCGAGCGGCACTAACTAGCCCTTTTGCTTGCGCCCGGGAGGGGCGCATATGAAGTTAATCGCGAGTTCCGCACGCAAAGGAAAGCACTTAATGTGCTTTCCGTCTTGCGCAGGACTGTAGAGCAGGAAACTTCATATGCGGCCCTCCCGGGCGCAAGCAAAAGGGCGACCCCTTAGGAGTCGCCCTTGTTGAGCTGCTTATATGTAGCTGTTACTCGGCGTCGTGGTGACGGCGGGGCTTGCGGCCTCCGTTGTCGCCGGGGCGGCGCGGACGGTCGCTGCGCTCGGAGCGCTCGCGGCGCGGACGCTCACGGCGCTGGAAGTGCTCGCCGTCGCCCTCGGAGGCACCCTCGGCGCGAGCCGGGGCCTCGGGCTTGTCAAGGCGATCGAGCGAGATCTTACCGCGATCGTCAACCTCGATAACGACGACCTTAACCTCGTCGCCCACATTGAGGACGTCCTCGACCTTCTCCACGCGGCCCTTGGCGACGCGGGAGATGTGCAGCAGGCCGTCCTTGCCGGGCAGCAGGTTCACGAAGGCACCGAAGGGCTGGATGGAGACCACGCGACCGGTGTACTCCTCGCCCGGCTCGGGAACCTTGATGATGAGCTTGATGCGCTCGACAGCCTGGTCGACGGACTCGCCGGTGCCGCCGACAAAGACGGTACCGTCCTCCTGGATGTCGACCGAAGCACCGGTCTCGTCCTGGATGCCGCGGATGACCTTACCGCCGGAACCGATGACGTCGCGAATCTTATCGGTCGGAACCTGGATGGAGACGATGCGCGGGGCGGTGCTGCGCGTGGTGTGACGCGGCTCGGGGATTACATCGAGCATCTTCTGCAGAATGAAAGCACGACCCTCCTTGGCCTGCTGCAGGGCGCGGGCCAGGATGTCGAAGGTGAGGCCGGTAGCCTTGTTGTCCATCTGCAGAGCGGTGATGCCCTCGGTGGTGCCGGTGACCTTAAAGTCCATGTCGCCCAGGAAGTCCTCGAGACCCTGGATGTCGGACAGGACCACGGTCTTGCCCTCCTCCTGGATCAGGCCCATAGCGATACCGGAGACCGGGCGCTTAATGGGCACGCCGCCGTCCATAAGGGCGAGCGTGGAGCCGCAGGTCGAAGCCATCGAAGAGGAGCCGTTGGACTCCATGACCTCGGAGACGACGCGGATAGCGTAGGGGAACTCGTTCTCGTCGGGGAGCACCGGAAGCAGGGCGCGCTCGGCCAGGTTGCCGTGGCCGATCTCGCGACGCTTAGGGCTGCCCATGCGGCCGGTCTCGCCGGTGCAGAACGGCGGGAAGTTGTAGTGGTGCATGTAGCGCTTGCCCTCGGTGGGCTCGATGGTGTCCAGGCGCTGGCCCTCGTTGAGCATGCCGAGCGACAGGACGGAGAGCACCTGGGTCTGGCCGCGCTGGAACAAGCCGGAGCCGTGAACGAGCGGCAGGTAGTTGTCCTTCACCATAATGGGGCGAATCTCATCGGCGGCACGGCCGTCGACGCGCTCACCGGTCTCGACGACCATGGTGCGCATGGCCTTCTTCTCGAGCTTCTTGAGCGCCACGGGGATCTCGCGCTCCCAAGCGGCCTGCTCCTCCTCGGTAAACTCGGCGCGGATGGACTCCTTCAGGGCCTCGACCTTACCGATACGGGAGAGCTTGTCGGCGTCGCGAAGGGCGGCTGCCATCTCGTCGTAGTGGGCAAAGATGCGCTCCTGGACCTCCTCGACGGGCTGGTCGAGCGGGTACTCCTTCTTGACGATGGGGCCGTTGACCTGCTCCCACTCGGCGACGAACTCGTCCTGAGCCTGGCAGAAGGCAGCAAGGGCCTCCTGGCCAAACTTCATGGCGGCGAGCATGTCGTCCTCGGAGATCTCCTCGGCGCCGGCCTCGACCATCGAGATGAAGTCGGCAGAACCGCCCAGCTCCAGGTCCAGATCCGAGTTCTCGCGCTCCTCATAGGTGGGGTTGACGATAAACTCACCGGTCTCCACGTTGCGGCCGATGCGCACGCAGGCAAGCGGGCCCTCGAAGGGTACGCCGCCGAGCGTCATAGCCAGGGAAGCACCCATGACGTTGATGACGTCGAAGGGGTTGACCTGGTCGGCGACGAGCGAGGTGGCGACGATGTGCACCTCGTTGCGGAAGCCGTCCGGGAAACTCGGGCGAATCGGACGGTCGATCATGCGCGCGGTGAGCGTGGCCTTCTCGCTGGGACGGCCCTCACGCTTGAGGTAACCACCCGGGATGCGGCCGGCTGCGTACATCTTCTCGTTGAAGTCAACGGTCAGCGGGAAGAAGTCGTAGTTCTTGCGCTCCTTAGAGACGACCACGGTGTCGAGCATCGTGGTGTCGCCCTGCTTGACCAGGCAGGCGCCGGTGGCCTGCTTGGCAAGCTCGCCCGACTCAAAGGTGTAGGTCTTGCCGTACAGCTCAAAGGACTTGGATACGAGTGTCATTGTTCTCCTTTACCCCACAGGCCCCTTGCCTGCGGGCTTCTCATGTGACGCGGGCCCCCTGCCCCCGCCACGCTTCAGAGCGTGATTGTTCACGCCCTTACACAAAAAGAGCGCCCCGCTGCGCAGGACGCTCTTAGCATGTACAAATCCTTACTGGATGTTGTCGCGGATGCCCAGAGCCTTGATGAGCTCACGGTACTCGACGATGTCGTTCTTCTTGATGTAGGAGAGAAGACGACGACGACGGCCGACGAGCATGAGCAGGCCACGACGGGTGTGGAAGTCCTTCTGGTGGGACTTCATGTGCTCGGTCAGCTCCTTGATGCGCTCGCTCAGGATGGCGACCTGAACCTTGGGGTTGCCGGTGTCGACCGGGGTGTTACCGAACTGGGCAGTCAGCTCCGCCTTGCGCTCTTTGGAAACAGTCATTGTTTCACCTTTCGTTTTACGTCGCCCGCGGGCGACTCAATTCGCCTCGGACTGGGAAGCCGCCGGTGGAGCGAGCAACCAAGGTCGAGGTACCAACAGGTCGGTATGTTACCACAAGCAGCCTGTGCCTGCGCATCATCACCGACCCAACATGAATTCCATCGCACGGAGCCGCTGATCGGTATGTGTTGCCGCCCAGACATGCGAAAGCCCGAGCAAAAAAGCTGCGGTATGGGAATCGACCCTCTCGGCCATGAGCGCATCGAAGGTCATGGACATGAGGGCGCGCAGCCACGCGACCTCACCGGTCGACACCAGCTCGGCACCCGGAACGCTCGACGCGCACGACCCGCACAGAAGCCCGCCGGCTTGGGCCGAAAAATGCGAGAGCATGGGATCGCCGCACGAGACGCAAGCCGAGAAATCGGGTCGGTAACCAACGTGCGACAGCAGTTTAAAGACAAAGGCCGCCACGAGCAGGTCCATGTGTGCCGAATCGAGCCCGCTACCGACAAGCGTGAGCGCCCGCTGCGTAATGGCAAAGGTAAATGGATCCTCGGCATCCTCGAACGAGCACACGCGCGCGACCTCGGCGATTGCGCTTGCGGCGCAAGTCGTCTCGTAATCGGGCGCAGCGCCGAGCGGCGCCTCCATAAGCTCGGCCTGGGAAACCACGTCGAGCGACCGTCCATGCGCAAGCAGCACATCGACGGTACAGAACAGCTCGCAGCGCGCAGCCAGACGCCCACCGGGTTTGCGGGCACCCTTTGCCACGGCACGAACCTGCCGACCACGCTCGTCAAGCATCGTCAGGATCAGGTCCGTCTCTTTGAGCTTCGTCTTGTCGAGGACGAGCGCCTTCGTGCGATATGTCCGGGAGCCTGCCATGCGCGCCGCGCGCCCTTAGTCCTCGGCGTTATAGCCAAAGCGGCGAATCTGGGCCTCGTCGTCACGCCAGCCGGCCTTGACCTTCACGTCCAGCTCCAAAAAGACTTGCGTGCCAAAGATGCGCTCAAGATCGCGACGAGCGTCGATACCGATATGCTTGATCATCTCGCCGCCCTTGCCGATGATGATGCCCTTTTGGCCCTCACGCTCGACGTAAATGGTGGCGTGCACGCGCAGCACCTTCTTGGTCTGCTCGAGCGCATCGCAGATAACGCCAACGGAGTGCGGGATCTCATCACGGGTGCGGCGCAAGACCTTCTCGCGCACAAACTCGGCAACGAGTGTCTCGTCGGAAGCGTCGGTACCCATGTCCTCGGGGAACCAACGCGGACCCTCGGGCAAAAAGCGCGCAACAGTCTCGATGAAGGCATCGACGTTGAAGTTCTTGACCGACGACGTCACGATCTCATCGTCATATTCCATGAGCTCGTGGGCTGCCTTAAGTTGTTCCAAGACCTGTGCGGGGTCGGCCTCATCGGCCTTGGTGAGCACCAGGACCTTCTTGGAACGGGCGTTTTTGACGCGCTCGGCAACCCAGGCGTCTCCCCTGCCGATCGGCTTGGTGGCATCAATCAAAAACGCGACGACATCGACATCGTTCAGTTCGAACAGCGCACTCTTGTTGAGCTCGGACCCCAGGCCGTCCTTGGGCTTGTGGATACCCGGGGTATCGACAAAGACCAGCTGGTAGCCGGGGCGGTTAACCACGGCGCGCATGCGGCGGCGAGTCGTCTGGGCCACCGGCGAGGTGATGGCGACCTTTTTGCCATAGCAGGCGTTGAGCAGCGTGGACTTACCGGCGTTGGGGCGGCCGACCAGGGCCACGAAGCCGCTGCGGAAACCGGGCTCAACGTCGCCAAAGCCCGCGAGGCTGTCGTCCTCGTCGCACAGGGCGTCGAGCTCTTCGTCGCTCATGCCCTCAAACGGGTCAAACTCCTCGACCTCCTCGTATGCTTCGGCCGCTTCGGCATCCACCGCGTCCAGGGACTCGTCGTCCAGAGTTTCATCAATAGGCTGCATAGTGTCGGACATGGAAATCCCTTTCTAAATAAAGTCGAGCGCGTGGGCAAATACCAGCAAGCCCACAATCGCGGCGGTGATGGAAAGTACGTATACGGAGGCGGCGGCGATATCCTTCGCGCGCTTTGCCAGAGGATGGAGCTCCTGGGTCGCCAGGTCGACGATCGCCTCCATGGCGGTGTTGCACAGCTCGCCGTGAATCACCAGGCCGCAGCAAATGATAACCGTGGCCCACTCGGCAATGTCGAGCCCCACAATGCAGCCGGCAATGACGGTGCACACGCCCGCCACGAGCATAACCTTGATGTTGCGCTCGGTCTTGACGGCGGTGACGAAGCCCTCCATGGCATAGGAGAACGACTTTAAGAAGGACGGATGGTCCTTGTTCGATCCGGGAATCATAGAAGGCTCCTAGTCGTGGGCATGGTTGGTGATGGGGCCGACGTGGACCAGCTTGGGGTCCTCGCCGCGCTCGAGCGCCAGATCGCGCAGGATGGCGTCCTCGCGGGCCTCCATGACCTCGGCCTCGTCGTCCTCGATATGGTCATACCCCAGCAGATGCAGCATGCCATGCACGAGCATCAGGCGGCACTCGTCGGCAGGGCCATTGCCAAAGCCGGGGGCCTGACGGGCAATGACCTGCGGGGCCAAGATGATATCGCCGAGCTCGAGCGTCTCATCGGCGGGAATATCCTCGTCAAAGGCCGAGTCGCATTCAAACGAGAGGACATCGGTAGTACGGTCGATACCACGCCACTCGTGGTTGAGTTCGTGCATCTCGTCCTCATCGACATATGAAAGGGAAATCTCAACTTCACGCTCAACGCCCTCGGCGGCAAGCACGACCTCGCAGATGTGCTCTACCTCCTGCGCGTCGAGCAGCGTATCGAGCTCGGCATCGTTGCTGATCAATACACTCAACGGGACTCCTTTCGGTCGTGCACGCGTTTCTCGCGCGCATCATCATAAGCATCGTATGCCTCGACGATGCGCCCCACCAAGGCATGACGCACCACGTCGGCACGCTCGAGGTGAGAAAATGCGACATCGTCGACACGGCCCAAAATCTTCTCGACATCCGCCAAGCCACCACGACGGCCCACCAGGTCACGCTGGCTCAGGTCGCCGGTAATCACAAACTTGGAGTTAAAGCCCAGGCGCGTCAGAAACATCTTCATCTGCTCGGGCGTGGTATTTTGGGCCTCGTCGAGCACCACGAAGGCGTCGCTCAGCGTGCGGCCGCGCATGTAGGCAAGCGGGGCGATCTCGATCACGCCGCGCTCCATAAGCTCATCGGTGCGCTCGCGATCCATCATGTCAAAAAGGGCGTCGTAGAGCGGACGCATGTAGGGATCGATCTTTTCCTCGAGGGTGCCGGGCAAAAAGCCCAGGTTCTCCCCCGCCTCGACAACCGGACGCGTCAAGATCAGACGGCCCACCTCGTGACGCTTGAGCGCGGCAACAGCGAGCGCCATGGCCAGATAGGTCTTACCGGTACCGGCAGGACCCAGGCCAAACGTGATGGTATGTGAGCGGATGGCATCCACATAGCGCTTTTGACCGAGCGTCTTGGGGCGAATGACGCGACCGCGATACGAAAGCAGCACATCATCGCGAAGCGACGTAGCCTCGTGCTCACCGTCGCGCAAGACGGCCAGGCAGCGAGAGACATCGTCGGCAGAAAGCGTGCGCCCGGCAGCCGCCTCGCGAAAAGCATGCTCGAAAAAACGCGCCACAAGCTCGACCTCATCCGGGTCACCGCTCACAGCGATGCTGTCGCCACGGGCGACCACGTGGGCGCGAACTAAGCTCTCCAGCGCACGAAGGACGCCGTCGCCGGCACCCAAAACGCGCGAGGGGTCAATACCCTCGGGAACGGTAAGTCTAATCTTCGAGGCTTCCATGAACCTCCCTGCGTGCATGGACCAAGCCGGAATCATCGACTCCGATGATAGCAACATCGAGCAGGCACGGGGCTGTGAGTCCACAGGTATCGTCAAGACGGGCATGATGGAACGAACCGAGCGTCAGGTTGTCGCCATACTCGAGCACGGCGCGCTCGACGGTGCCCACGCGACGGCGAGCGTCGGCAATGGCAAGCTCCTGCGCCGCGGCTCGCATGCGGCGGCTGCGCTCGGCCATAACCTCGGGCGGCACCTGGTCGGGCATGTCGGCAGCAAGGGTACCGGGACGCTTGCTGTAGCGGAACACGTGCATACGCGAGAATCCCACACGGCGGCACAGCGCCAGCGACTCCTCAAACTCCTCGTCCGTCTCGCCGGGAAAACCGACGATGACATCACAGGAAAGAGACGCCTGAGGCAAGTTGGTGCGAATCATGTGCACCGTCTCCTCAAAGGCCTCGGCGCTATAGGGACGGCCCATGCGATGCAGTGTCCTGGTGCAGCCGGACTGCACGGGCAGGTGTAAAAACGGGGCGATGCGCTTCGGATAGCGCGCCATGACCTTAAGCAGGGACTCGGAGATATCCATGGGCTCGACCGAGGAAATGCGCACATGCGGAATGGACGTGCGCTCCATGATCGCCTCGAGCAGCTCATCGATCTCGACGTGTTCATCAGTCGCGCTCTTGCCATCGTAGGCGCCCAGGTTCACGCCCGTCAGCACTACCTCGGGCACGCCGGCCTCCTGGGCCTCGCGAACCTGCTCGAGTACGGACTCGACCGGCACGGAGCGCTCGGGGCCGCGGGCCTTCCATACAATGCAATAGGTGCAACGATGGTTGCAGCCGTCCTGGATCTTCACGCCCAGACGCGAGCGACCGAGCGCGTCGACCACCTCGCCGTCACTGCAGGCGGGAACGTCATCGGACTCAACGCCCAGCACCTCACAGACGCGTTCGGCGACATCGATCTTGGACGGCTCGGCGATCACGCGGTCCGAAAGCTCCAGCAGCTCCTCGGGGTGCAGATTGACTACGCATCCGGTCACGACCACATAGGGCTCGTTTGGATAAGCCAGCGCATGGCGAACGGCCTTACGGGTCTTGGCCTCGGCCTCGCCCGTAACGGCACAGGTGTTAATGACGATCAGCTCAGCATCCTGAGGCTCCACCATCGCAAAGCCCAGGCGCATGAGATCGGCAGTGATACGGTCGGACTCAACCCGGTTGACGCGGCAGCCGAGGTTGACGACAGAGATATGAGGTGCGAGCACGCGGGCTCCTTAATCGAGGATGTCGTCGAGAGCGCTCTTGATGCGATCGGTTACCGACTTCTTACCGGATGCGACGTCATCGCCCATCTCGTCGGCAAAGGCGCGAAGCAGCTCGCGCTGCTTGTTGGAAAGGTTCGTGGGGACGACCACGCGCATCTGAACGATAAGACGGCCACGCGAACCGCCACCGCCGATACGCGGCATGCCGTAATTGTTGACGCTCACGGTGTCACCGTACTGTGTGCCAGCGGGGACGCACACCTTGACGACCTCATCGGGCATAATGCCCTCGACCTCGATCTCGCAGCCGAGCGCGGCCTGCGCAATCGAGATATCGCTCACCAAGTACAGATCATCGCCATTACGCTTAAAACGCTCATGATCGGCGACACGCACGTTGACGATCAGGTCGCCCGAGGGCTCACCGCGAAGGCCAGCCTCGCCAAAGCCGCTCACGCGCAGCTGACGACCGGTCGAAACGCCGGCGGGAATATCGATGTCGATCTTTTCGTGCGAAGGCGTGCGGCCCTGACCGTCGCAGGTCTCGCAGGGATGGTCGATAACCGTGCCCTCGCCGTGGCAGTCGGGGCAAGGCGAAGAGGACTGAACCTGGCCCAGGAACGAGCGCTGGACCGTCGTGACATAGCCCGTGCCGTGGCAGCGGCTGCACTGCTTTTCCTGTGCGCCCTCGGCCCTACCGGTGCCGTTGCAATCCTCGCAGGGAGCAAGGCGGTCATAGCTGATTGTCTTTTTGCAACCGAGTGCCGCCTCCTCAAGGGTCACCGAAAGGGAGATGGCCATATCGCGGCCGCGACGACGCTCACGACGATTTCGGGCGCCACCGCCGGCACCGCCACCAAAGAACGACGAAAAGAGGTCGTCCATACCCATGCCGCCAAAAATATCGTTAATGTCGACGTAGCCCGAACCACCAGGGCCTTCGGCAGTGCCGTAACGGTCGTAGTTAGCACGCTTCTGCTCGTCGGAAAGAACGGAATATGCCTCGTTGAGCTCTTTGAACTTGGCCTCGGCCTCGGGGTCGTCCGAAACGTCCGGGTGTACGGTACGGGCCTTCTTTAGAAACGCGCGCTTAATCGTCCGCGCGTCGGCATCCTTGTCGACGCCAAGCACCTCGTAGTAATCCCTATTTTCCGACACGACCGAATCCTTCCGACTTTCATTATTGTCACAGTGCGTCCTATACCCAAGCTGGGCCGGCCGCAAACAGAGGGTTTGATGTTATTGCATTGCGTAGGGCGAAAGCATGGCACGCTGCGAGCAGCTCGCAAACCAAACCGACACGAGCGCAAACATAAATCCGTTGGCAAAACCATTGGCAAACTGCATCGCGCCGCGCTTCCACCACAGCAGGCTGCGATGCAGCACGCCGTCCGAGAGCACCATGAACAAGCCCATGGCAAACGGAATAAAGCACATCACGGCAAAGGCTGAGAACACGCCCGAGATGGCCGACAGCACCAAAAACGGCGCCACGATGCCCATCAGGTAAAAACCGGTACGGGCCTTGCCCTCCAGACGCTCGGCCTCAACATGGGCGCGACCGACCAGATCGCCACCCGAGGCACCGTTGGTGCCGGCGTGACCCATACCGCTAATACGGACCTCGTCGCCATCGTGCGTACCGGCAGGAAACTCAATCGTCTGCTCGGAGGTCACACGGGTCCGCCCGCTGCCGCCGCAATCGGGGCAGGGGTCGGCGACGACCTTACCGGAACCGCCGCACTCGGGGCAGACCGACTGGAACGTGCCGGCACCGAACAGGAAGGACAGGTCGACATCGATGTGGCCGCGACCACCGCAGCTCGGACAGGTATGTGCATGCTCGGACGAGACAGAACCCGAGCCTCCGCAGTGACCACAGGTATCGAAGCGCGTATAGCGGACGGTCTTGCGGGCACCGCCCTTGGCCTCCTTGGCGTCGAGCTTAATATCGACGACCACGTTGGCGCCGTTCTCGGGATTGTAGGCAGCCTGCCCGCGACGCGGCTGGCCCCAGGCGCCACCAAAGGGAAAGCCGCCCTCAAAGGGATTGCCATAGCCCGCGCTACCGGCGAAGCCGCCGCCATAGGGAGAAGCCGTAGGAGCGCCGGCGAAGGGATTGCCCGAGCGCATGGCGTCGTAGCGCGCACGCTTCTGCTCGTCCGAAAGCACGGCATAGGCCTCGGAAACCTCTTTGAACTTTTCCTCGGCATCCGGTTCTTTGTTGACGTCCGGATGGAGCTTGCGGGCCTTTTGCTGGAAGGCCTTCTGTATATCACGCGAGGTGGCGTCCTTGGAGACACCCAAAATCTCGTAGTAATCTTTTTCGTTCATCGTCGCCATGCGCGGCAACCTCCTGCTCACAGCAGCGTATATATTGCGGTAATTCTACCCGAGCGGCCTAGGCTAGACCCCAAAACAGCTCGAACAGCACATTTCCATCGAGCCAGCCCAAGTGGGTGGGCGCTAAACGAGCGTGGGCACGACCTGCGATAACGTCTTTCGAGGTGACGCGCCCCGCAAGCCCCTCAACGCCGTCGGGCACCCAGGTGGTAAGGCCAAACTCGAGCGCACGGTCACAGGCCGCCGCCAACTCATCTGCAGCGATCACGTTTGCCGAGCGAACCAACAGGTCGGGCCCAATGCCACGCGTCATGCGGCAGGCGAGCATCAAATCCTCGGCCGTAGCCTCGCGCTGCGACAGATACTCGGCATCAAACGTCGTCGCGGCATCGTCGCGTTGCACCAAGCGCACGCGATATGCATCGCCGCGAGCAGGCACGTCGGGAAACAGCCCGGCCAAGCGATCGAAATCCCCGGCGTCGAGCATACCGGCGGCAGAGCGACCCAAGCCCAGATAGCCCTGTCCGGTCCAATAGGCAATGTTATGGGCACACTCATGGCCGTCGAGCGCGTAGCTTGCCACCTCATACGGCTGATAGCCGGCCGCACCCAGGCGCTCACGCGCCGCGTCCATGCATGCAGCCTGAAAATCCTCGTCGGGCTCGAGCGACTCATCGCGGCACGCCATGAGGTAGAGCGGCGTGCCCTCCTCGAGTGTGAGCGGGTACACCGATACATGATGCGGTTCCACTGCCAGTACGCCATCGAGCGTACTCTGCCAGCTTACGGCGGTCTGCCCGGGAAGGCCACACATCAGGTCGCACGACACATCGAGCCCGGCGTCCTTAACCGTTGTGATGGCAGCGAGCGCCCGATCGGCATCGTGAATGCGACCGATGGCGGTAAGTTCGGCGTTATCGAGCGTTTGCACGCCCAGAGAGACGCGTGTGACACCAACCTTGGCAAGCGCAGCGGTAAGCTCGGCGGTCAGCGACTCAGGATTGGCTTCGCAGGTAAACTCAACGGGCTTGCACCACGCAGAGATACGCCGGGCGAGTTCTACCAGGCGCTCCCCCGCCAGCGACGGCGTGCCGCCGCCAACATAGACGGTACGGATCTGCGCAAGCGCCCCGACGTCTCCAAAGGCATCAAGGCGCGCATACAACTGCTCAAAATAGGCATCGAGCGCAGCGCTCAGATCGCACGGAGCAAAACTGCGCGAGTCAAAGTCGCAGTACCGGCACTTTTGGGCGCAAAACGGCACGTGCACGTACAGCGCGGTAACGGCCACCGTTAGGCCTCCAGCGGATGAGCGGACACCGACTCGCCGGCGGAAAGGGCAGCCTCGCAGGCCACCACATCGCGCTCGATATCATCGACCAATGCCATGAACTCCTCGTATGTGGAGCAGCGCACCACTTGGGCGCGCCAGGCGGCAGCATGGGGCATGCCCTTTAGATACCAGCTCGCGTACGTGCGGGCACGCGACATGAGCGGCAACAGCTCGTGCGTGAGCGTCAGGTGCTCGCGAAGGGCATCCAGGCGCTCGCATGAGGAGCGAGACGGCGCCGGCGTGCCATCGAGCGCAAGGGCGCGGGCATCGCCGAACACCCAGGGATTGCCATAGATACCGCGTGCGATAAACACGGCACTGGCGCCAGAGCTGCGCAGACGCTCCGCCGCATCCTCGGCCGAGAACACGTCGCCCGAACCGATAACGGGAATCTCGACGGCGTCGGCCACCTCATCGACGATCGACCAATCGGCCTGACCCGTATAGAGCTGCGTGGCGCAGCGACCATGCACCGCCACCGCAGCTGCCCCTGCCCCCTCGAGCATCTGGGCAAACGTCGCGGCGTTGCGGTCCTCGGCGTAAAAGCCCTTGCGGATTTTTACGGTCACGGGCACGTGCGCCGCGCTCACCGCCGCCTCGACGATCTGCTCTGCCAGCTCGGGCGTGCGCATTAGCGCCGAGCCCTCGCCCTTGGTAACGACCTTGCGAGCGGGGCATGCCATATTGATATCGATCAGCGTCAGGCGATCGCCCACACGTTCCTCGACGGCAGCGACAGCACTCGCAAACTGATCGGGCTTGGAGCCAAAGAGCTGCACGCAGATCTGCTGCTCCTCGTCGGCCGGCAACACCAGGCGCCACGTCTTGTTGCTGGCATAGGCAAGGCCCGCCACGCTCACCATCTCGCTATAGGCAAGATGGGCGCCACGGCGGCGGCACATGATGCGATAAGCGGGATCGGTCACGCCAGCCATGGGAGCCATAAGGAACGGCTGCTCGGCATAAGCACCCAGCAGCCGCTTGCTGTATTCAGAAAGCGCCATGGATCTACTCGTCCACCTTGAGGATCGCCATAAAGGCCTCTTGCGGGACTTCGACCGAACCGATGGCCTTCATGCGCTTCTTGCCCTCTTTCTGCTTCTCGAGCAGCTTGCGCTTTCGCGAGATATCGCCGCCATAACACTTGGCCAGCACGTCCTTGCGGCGCGCCTTGACGGTGGAGCGGGCGATGATCTTGTTGCCGATAGCACCCTGAATAGGAACCTCGAACAGCTGGCGCGGAATGATTTCCTTGAGCTTGTCGCACAGGCCGCGGGCCAGGCCATAGGCCTTGTCCTTGTGCACGATAAACGACAGCGCGTCCACCTCGTCGCCCGAAAGCAAGATATCGAGCTTCACGAGCTCGGAGGGACGATACTCGTTGAACTCATAATCGAGCGAGGCATAGCCCTTGGTGCGGCTCTTGAGCTGGTCAAAGAAGTCCAGGATGAGTTCGGCGAGCGGCATATCAAAGCGCATCTCGACCGATTTGCTCGTGAGATGGATCATGTCGGTCGTAATGCCGCGGTGCTCGATAGCGAGCTGCATGACGGCACCCGTATACTCGGGCGGGCAGATAATCTTGGCCTTGAGGTAGGGCTCCTCGATGCGCTCAATGCGCGTAGCCTCGGGCAGATCCTGCGGGCTGCGGACATCAATCATCTCACCGTCGGTCTTGTAGACGTGATAGTCCACCGAAGGGCTCGTGGCAATCAGATCCAGATTGAACTCGCGCTCCAGGCGCTCCTTGACGACCTCCATATGCAGCAGGCCTAAGAAGCCAACGCGGAAACCAAAGCCGAGCGCCACCGAGGTCTCGGGCTCCCACACCAACGACGGGTCGTTGACATGCAGTTTGTCGAGCGCGTCGCGCAGGTTTTCGTAATCCTTGTTGTCGATCGGGAACAGGCCCGTGTAGACCATGGGCTTGGCCTCGCGGTAGCCGGGAAGCGGCTCGGGGCAGGGATTCGACGCCCACGTAAGGGTATCGCCCACGCGAACGGCCTCGGGGTCCTTCAGGCCTGTGACCACGTAGCCCACCTCGCCGACCGTCAACGCATCAACCGGGGTCTCGGCAGGACGCTTGACGCCCACGCCGTCGACCAAAAAGTCACCCTTGGCCTGCATCATAAGCAGGGTATCGCCCTTTTTGATGGAGCCGTCAAAGACGCGGACCGTGGCAACGACGCCGCGGTACTCATCAAAATACGAATCCAAGATGAGCGCCTTAAGCGGCGCATTCGCATCGCCCTTGGGCGGAGAGATCAAAAAGACGATGGACTCAAGCAGATCGTGGATGCCCTCGCCGGTCTTGCCCGATACGCATACGGCATCGTCGGCAGGAATCGCCAGGTCATCCTCGATCTCGGTCTTAACCTCGTCGGGATGGGCCGAGGGCAGGTCGATCTTATTGATGGCGGGCACGATATCCAGATTAGCGTTCATGGCGAGCGTCGCGTTGGAGACGGTCTGCGCCTCGACGCCCTGCGTGGCGTCGACGACGAGCACCGCACCCTCACAGGCGGCCAGCGAGCGCGAGACCTCATAGGTAAAGTCCACGTGGCCCGGCGTATCGATCAGGTTGAACTGATACGTCTCGCCATCGTCGGCATCATAGGACACGCGAACGGCATTGGACTTGATTGTGATGCCGCGCTCGCGCTCGATATCCATGGTGTCGAGCAGCTGAGACTCCATGTCGCGCTCGTCGACGGTATGGGTGAGCTCGAGGATGCGGTCACTGATCGTGGACTTGCCATGGTCGATATGCGCAACGATCGAGAAGTTACGGATGTGGGAAATGTCAATTGAAGTATTCATGCGGACTATCTTACCCGAGCGGTACAAAAAATGGAGCCTGTTCCATAAAACAGGCTCCATTTATGCGCGTAATCTGTGTGGTGTGAAATTTACAACTTAAGCGTTGATGCTGTTCACGAGCTTGGCAAGACCGGACTTGCGGTTGGAAGCCTGGTTCTTGTGAATGACATGCTTAGCGGCAGCCATGTCGAGACGCTTGGTGACGGTCTTGAGGGCAGCCTGGGCCTTCTCGGCGTCGCCCTCGGCGACGGCGGACTGGACGTGCTTGGTCAGCGTCTTGAGCTCGGACTTGACAGCCTTGTTACGTATGCGAGCTGCCTCATTGGTGCGGATACGCTTCTTCTGAGACTTGATGTTTGCCACTTCTGGAGTTCCTTTCGAGTTCCTTGCAAAAAATGTATGACACCTCTGAGACACGGTGAGGTCATGCAAGCGCCTACTATAGCACGCTCCCCCTCAAAGGGATAGAACGAATTTGTCAAATAGGCAGGTATCATCACGATTTTCTCAAGATGTTCGTAATCCAGAGCAAAAGCGCGGTCTCAGAATCGGCCGAGCCCTTCAGCGCGAGCTCCACATCGACCGCGCCCTCGAGCGCACCGACAAGCTCCGCCATAGAAAAACGCCGCGCCCAGGTCAGGTGATTCTTAACCTGCCAGGCCTGAAGCTTGAGCGTCGCGGCGAGCTCGCGACCCTGTCCACGCGCATCGAGCGCCTTGGCGACAATAAGTTCGCGGATGCGTCCGCACAGCAGCGTGTAGGTCCACACATAGCTCTTGGCGGGCAGTAGATTGAAAAGCTCAAGCGAGCGGCGCATGTCACGGGCTGAGACCGCATTGAGAAAGTCCCAAGGCTGAACTTCGGCCGTGCGCACGATCCAGCGCTCCACATCGGCAAGCTCAATTTGCGGCGCCTCGACCATCTGGGCAAGCTTGGCCAAGTCGTTATCGAGCATGCGGGTGTTCTCGCCCGAGCGCGAAACGAGCTCCTCGGCGGCCGCCGTCGAAATGGACTTTCCGTGCTGCGTCGCCATCTGCTGCACGCGGCGTGGGAGCTCCCAGCGCTTAGTGCCCGAACAGTCGATCACGGCCTTCTTGTCAATCTTGGCGATCGCCTTGTACAGGCGTGTGTTCTTGGCGAGTGAATCGGCTATGACGAGACAGACCGTCGTGGGGCTGGGACTCGCCAGATACTCAACAAGCGGCTCGGAGATCGCTTTGGCGAGTTTTGAGCAGCCGTCAAGGATTACCAGGCGAAACTCACTGCCCATAGGAAAAGTGTTGAGCGATCCGATAATCGACTCGATATCAGGGTCCTTGGTCATATCGCGCTCGTCGAGGTTGAACTCGACCATGCCCGTCTTTTCCAGACGCGCCTTCATACGCGAGACAGCGTGGTCGCGTTTGACTCCGTCGGTACCGACGATCAGATATGCCGGCAACAGACCGGTTTCGGACATCGCGCTCCCCTCCCGCGGGCTCTCGTGTTCGTACCGTGCCATTCTAGCCCACGGGTTGATCCCGCGCCAACGGCAGCATCACGGTCGCTGACATCGCATGGCAAAACCGGTTGCAGTCGGCGAGACAGTGATGTCTCCATGTTCGATGGTGCATGCGAACGCGCCGCCCGCATCGCGAACGGCATCGGTGCAGGCATCGGATGGATGACCGTAGCGGTTGCCCTCGCCCGCACTCGCGATAGAGAGCTCGGGCTTAAGCGTGCCCAGCAGGTCTAAGTCGACAGAAACCTTTGAGCCGTGATGTCCCAACTTGAGCACATCGATATCACCCACCTCCTGTACAAACTCGCGTTCCTGATCGAGCTCGGCATCACCGGTGAGCAGCAAGCGGAGACTCTGGCCTCCTTGGGCATAACTGAGCAGCAAGACAAGCGAGTCTTCATTGCCCTCACCATCCACCGTGTCAAACGGCCACATCACACGAGCCTGAAATGCGCCGATATCAACCGTGTCTGCACGGGCCACCTGCCGATACGTTACGCCGGAGCGATTCAGGACCTCAGCAGGAGCGCCGTCCAGCGCATCGGCCGCGACCGCAATGGTTCCAACCGAAAACCGATCGAGCACATCGGGAAGACCACCCCAATGGTCTTCGTCCCAATGCGTCACGAAGACGGCGTCGATATGGTGAACGTTATTGCGAACCAACGCCGACACCACGCGCTCATCGAGTCCACAGTCCACGAGTGCCACGGTCCCACCTTGGCGGATAAGAATCGCATCGGCCTGACCAACATCGAGGACCGTCACCGAAGGCGGCGCACATCGATCCCAATAGACATACGGAACACCCGCTGCAAGAATCAAACAAAGCAGCCCCACTGCCATGCTCCGTGCGCAGGGGCGTGGCCACCAGACCAAGACGACCGCCAGCGCAAACGGCACTACGTATACCAAGGGCGTATCGGGCGGCACGCTTACGGATGCGCCCGGAACGGCAGCAAAGAGCTGCTCAAAGAACAGGGCGCAGCGAGCGACAATCATGGGCCCCACGAGCGCCCCGTGACGCAACAGCGGCACAAGCGAGCAGGGCACCAGCACAACCGATATAGCAAGCAGTACGCTTATCACCGGACCGATCACGGCATTTGCAAGCGGGGCAATGAGCGAAAACGTCCCGAATGCGGGAATGGTTACGGGAAGTGTCGCGAGTTGTGAGCACATCGTGACGGACAAAATACCGGCAACCCCCGATGGCACGCTCAGCTCGCACAAGGCGTAGGTAGCGTAGGGGCAAAAACAAAGGATGGCAAAAACGCTGGCGCACGAAAGCTGAAAACCCATCTCGAACAATACCGTCGGCCGCAGCAGCACAAAGATTGCCATGGTCAAAAATAGGGCCGAGAGGCCATGCCGACGACGTCCGGAGCCGTTGGCGACAAGCGTCGCCGCCACCATGCAACACGCGCGCACGGCCGAGGGCGAGGCGCCCGTAAAGACGGCATAGGTAGCAAGGGCCAACACCAACAGCCCCCGCTGCAGCCCACGAGAGAGGCGCGTCTTTTGCAGGGCGATCTCAATCACAAACCCAACGATGGCAAGATGGCTGCCCGAGACGGCAATGAGATGTGCGGTGCCCGTTACCGAAAACCAATCGCCCGCCGGCAGGGCACGCAGCTCGGCCGAGCGCCCACAGACAACGCCGGCAATGAGCGAGCGCGCCGGATTGGTCGCGGGCGCGATAACGGCAAGGAGCTCGTTTCGAAGCCAAAGCAACGGCCCCGGAGAGCCCTCGTCGACCGATACCAATCGGACGACTTTAACCTTTCGAAGCTCGCCCCGAAGCACGCGTGAGCGCCCATACGCATCATTCTCAAAGCGCGAAATTCGCCCGATAGCACGTACATGCGAACCGGCGCCGAGCTCTCGATCACACAACAGCCGTACCTGACCCAAACGCTTTTCGCCCGCATACGCATCACAGGTATAGGAGTACACACCGTCATTGATGGACGGATCGCCCTGTACATAAAATTCGAAACTGCTCGCAGCCCGATTATCCAGTGCCCTCGATGCGCGCAGCGCCCCTATCGCCCAGCCCGTGGACACGGCAGCTCCCGCCACGAGGCCGAGAGCCACGGCATACAGCCATCGCTTCCACCGCACAAGGCGCATACAGGACCGAGCCAATACGATGCACGCCGCAGCCGCAACGGGAATGGCCATAAGCAATGTGACGGGCGCTGTCCGCTCTCCCAGCAGCACATCGGCTGCCACGTTAAGTACCAAGCCACAGCTCGCACACAAGCCGGCACAAAGGGCTATCGTCCACGGCATCAATGGGCACGGTGGCATCACATGCTCGCGCTCGGTCGCACTCATACGCAGATGCAATCTTTAATTTTGGCGAGTTTCTTCTCACCGATCCCCGATACGCGCATAAGGTCATCGACCGAGGCAAAGGCCCCGTTTTGCGTCCGTTCGTCGATAATTGACTGGGCCATAGAAGGCCCGATGCTCGAAAGCGTCTGCAGCTCCGCCGCACTTGCCGTATTGATATTCACAAGTCCCGACGAAGACCCTGTACCAGGAGTCGTGGAAGCGCCGCTTTCGGCACCGCCGACCGCCGCAGCCGTTTGTTGCTCCCCTAACGTCGGCACATAGACCTTTTGACCATCTGCGATCTTGGACGCACGGTTAAGACCTGTCACATCTGCCTCGGCCGTAAGTCCTCCGGCGGCATCAATCGCCTGGGACACCCGTGTTCCATCTTTAAGCCGGTACACGCCAGGATTCACAACGGCGCCATCAACATCGACGTACACTTCGGCAGCAGAGGAGCTCTTGGCAGACGACTCATCGACATCGTCAGGTGACGCATCCCCGGCCCCGTGCACATCCGAGGCGCCCGCCTCATCACTACGCTCAAACGACACGCCGCTGGAGCGGCTATTAAAACTTGCCATCGCCAAGCCGCTCGCGGCAGCAATGACAACCAGAATCGCCACGACCACCGCCTTATGGCCGAGCAGCTTTTCTGCCCAGCGATCCATCCGTTTAACCCGTTCGTGTTGCTCGCGCTGCGCCATAGCAAACACCTCCTAACACCATCGTGTCAGGAAACGAGCGCCGCAGCCTCCGCACGTCCACACCGGTTATCGCGGTCAAACCAAAAGCTGACCAAAATCTTGCGGAAAAGTGTCCATTTATTCAGGCATACGTCGACAAATGAACCGTTTATCGCCTAATGCCAGGATAGAAAAAGACCGACGATGCAAAATCACCGCCGGTCTATACACAACATTATTCGTGATCTTGGTAAATCTCACGCGGAGCGAGCTCGGAATGTTTGCGTTTTAAGGTCTTAGGGGCCTTATACGTGTTGCTCTCGAAGTCGATGTACTCGGTCTGTTTGAGCAAGCGCTCAATCATCTCCTCGTGATCGAACAGCTCCCACGCCTCATGCACGGCATCGAGTTTGGCGTGCGTCTCGGGGCGGCGCGGCATAAAGAGCGTGCAGCAATCGGGAGCGGCCTCAGTCGAGATATCGAACGTACCGATCTCCTCAGCACGTGCGATGATCTCTTGCTTGTCCGAACCGATCAGCGGACGGAACACGGGGATCTTCACGGCCTCGTTGACGGCCATGATGTTCTCGAGCGTCTGGGAGGCAACCTGACCGAGCGATTCACCAGTCACGATAGCCTTGGCGCCCTCGATATGCGCAATGCGCTCAGCAACCGAATACATGATGCGACGATACATGATCACGCGCAGGTTGCTGGGGCAGGTCACCGAGATCTCACGCTGACAATCGCCAAACGGCACCACGTACAGGCGGCCGATCTGAACACCCGGCTCAAGCGCACGGATGATGTCCTGCACCAGATACTCGCTCGTATCAGGCGTCTGCGGACGACCGGAGAAATGTACCGGCACGCACACCGCGCCGCGACGCGCGAGCATCCAGGTCGCCACCGGCGAATCGATACCCGAGGAAAGCAGCGTCACGACCTTGCCAGCAGATCCCACCGGCAAGCCACCCACGCCGCGCTCGGAGCGCGCATACACGTAGACGCTACCCTGGACCACCAGCACGTGCACCATCGCGTCGGGGTCGTGCATCTGGACCTTTTTGTCGGGAAACGCCTCGCACAGCACCTCGCCAACCTGTCGATTGATATCAATCGAGGTGAGCTCGAAGTCGGTGTTCGAGCGCTTGGCATGCACCTTAAACGACTCGAAGGGACCAAATTCGCGCAGCGCCTTCACGGCGGCGGCGCAGTATTCCTGCGGGTCGCGGTTCGTGTGATATGCCAGGGACACGCGGGCAACGCCGGGGACGGTGCGAATGACGCGCGCCGCCTCGTCGGCCTGATGCTCGTTAAAGGTCACGAGGATATAACCGGAAATTCGAGACACAGCATTCACGGAAAAGGCGGCCAAGGCCGCCTTGATGTTATCCATGAGGATATGCTCAAAATGTGCGCGGTTCTTACCCTTCAGTCCAACCTCGTGATAGTGGACCAGGCAGACGCGAGCCGCCATTTAGGCTTCAGCAACCTTGTGGCCGAGCGCCTTCTCGTAACGGGCCTCGTCGTAAGAGATGTCGCCGTCGACAATCTCGTCCATAGCCATCGAAATGGTATCGGCACCGGAAAGCCCGATGGTGATGTCATCGACATCCTGGACGGCAAGCACGCGGTTGTGCTGGCCACGCAGCATGCTGTTAATATCGCAGGCGCGCTTGGAGGCAAGCGAAGCAAGCAGGAAGCGGTTGTGATCGGTCTTCTCCAGAAGATCGTCAATGCAAGGCTTTACAACGGACACGGACCTCAGATCCTTTCATGCATATCGAGAACGCGAACGAGCTCATCGGTCGCGCGGTCGAGATCGTCATTAACCACGACGTCGTCGTAGCGGTCGGCAAGGGCAAGCTCATCGGCGGCGTTTGCCATACGCAGCTCAATCGTCTCGGGCGTCTCGGTACCGCGACCGACCAGGCGCTCGCGGAGTACCTCAAGCGAAGGCGGCTTGATAAAGATCAGCACGGCCTCGGGGAAACGCTCCTTCACCTGCAGGGCGCCCTGGACATCGATCTCCAAAATAAGAGACGCGCCCGAGGCGAGCTTGGATGTGACCTCGCTCACCAATGTGCCGTAGCAGTTACCGTGGACCTCGGCCCACTCAACAAACTCACCGTTTGCCACGCGGCGGTCGAACTCCTCGCGCGTCAGGAAAAAGTAGTTGACGCCGTCGACCTCACCTTTGCGTGGTGCTCGCGTGGTAGCCGAAACCGTCAGGCCCAGGTTCGAGCGACGCTCGCGCACACGAGTGACGAGCGTGCCCTTGCCTGCACCTGACGGTCCAGAAATCACAAAGAGCTTTGAATCCTGAGCGCTCACTTATTTGGTCAGCTGCTCGAGGAGCTGCTCGCGCTGACGGACACCGAGGCCCTGGACGCGACGGGTAGCGGAGATGCCGAGCTCCTCCATGATCTTGGCGGCCTTAGCCTTGCCATAACCGGGGAGAGACTCGATGAGGGTGGAAACCTTCATGCGGGAAGCGATGGGGTCATCGGAGTTGAGCACGGACTCAAGGGACTTCTCGCCCTTCTTGATCTGCTCGCGAAGCTCAGCGCGGGCGTGACGTGCGGCGGCAGCCTTCTCAAGAGCCTGCTTGCGCTGCTCGTCGGTAAGCTGGGGGAGTGCCATTCGAACCTCCAAATAGTTGGGTTATATCTGATGCAATAATTGGCATTTTAGCACGTCAAACGCACTAAATGCCCAATCGACGGCACCATAGGTTAGACGATACCCTGGAAAAGTGCAATATACGGAGGTCAAAGTTGAGCCCCTGACCTGCGATTCCACACAAAGGATGGGAAAGTTTTCGCAGGCACAGGGGCTAATTTATGCTAATGAGACCCAAAAGTGGTGACTTGAGGGAATCTTTTAGGCGACGTTTTCGACCAGCTCGGCAACGATGGCGTCAAAGGCGGCAACCGGGTCGTCGGCACCGGTGATGGGTCGGCCCACCACGATGTGGCTCGCGCCGCGCTCGATAGCCTGAGAAGGCGTCGCCACGCGGGATTGATCGCCCAAGGCAGCACCCACCGGACGCACGCCCGGAGTAACGATCAGCGCGTCGGGGCCGAGCAGTTCGCGCATGTCATGGGCCTCCATCGGCGAGCACACGATACCGTCGATGCCGTTGGCCTGAGCAAGCTTCGCCAGGCGGGCAGCCTCCTCGGCCACGGGCGACTCGACGCCGATCTCAGCCAGCGAATCCTGGTTCATGCTCGTGAGCACGGTGATGGCGACGAGCTTGGCGCGGTCCTCGCGCGCCTCCTCGGCACCCTCACGGCACGCTGCGAGCATGGCACCAGAACCCAGGCCGTGGACCGAGAGCAGGTCGGCACCGGCAAGCGAGGCCGAACGGGCGGCACCGCGCACCTGATGCGGAATGTCATGGAACTTGAGGTCAAGGAAGACCTTAAAGCCCAAGTCCTTGAACGTCTTGACGATCTCGGGACCCTCGGCGTAATAGAGCGTCATGCCGACCTTGAGCCAAGCGACATGACCAGAAAGCTCGTGGGCGAGTTCGAGCGCACGCTCACGGTCGCAGTCGAGGGCGACGATAACGCGGTCGCGGGCATCGTTTTCTAGCATTCGAAAGCACCTACCAGCTCGTTGATGTCCTTCACGCCCTGGGACTCGGCCCAGGCCTCGAGCTCGCGCGCGATCTTAATCGAGGCGCACGGATCGACGAAGTTAGCCATGCCGACCGACACGCAGGTGGCACCAGCCAGGATAAACTCGGCCGCATCCTCACCGGTCATGACGCCGCCGACGCCATTGATGGGGATATCGACGGCCTGGGCGACCTCCCAGACCATGCGCACGGCGATGTGGTGGCACAGCGGGCCCGAAAGACCGCCCTTGGGCTTGGCCACGCGGGACTTGCGTGTATGAACGTCAATAGCCATGCCCTGGATGGAGTTGATGACCGAAAGGCCGTCGGCTCCTGCGGCCTCGAGAGCCTTGGCAATCTCGGCGACGTTAACCGGAGCCATCTTTACGAACAGCGGCTTATCGGTCACCTTACGGCAGGCGGCCATAACGGCAGAGGCGCCCTCGGGCGAGGAGCCCATGGCAGCACCGCCGGCGGCAATATTGGGGCAGCTGACGTTGATCTCGTAGCCGGCAGCCCAGGGGCACAGCTCGACATACATCTCGAGCGCGCGGACAAACTCCTCGACGGAATGACCGGCGACCTGGCAGATGACCTGGCAACCGTCCTTGGAGAGCTGCTCGAGCCACGGACCGGACTCGCGGGCAAAAGCGGCCACGCCGGGGTTCTGAAGGCCCACGGAGTTGATCATGCCGCCGGGAATCTCGGCCATGCGGGGCGCGGGGTTGCCGGGCCAGGGCTCGGCGGCGCAGCCCTTGGTGGTAATGGCACCCAGCTGGGAGACATCAAAGAAGTTCTGGAACTGCCAACCGTAGCCAAAGGTACCGGCTGCGGTGTTGATGGGGTTCTGCATCTTGACGCCGCCGAAATCGACGGCCATGTTCACGGTACCCACTAGAAGACCACCACCTTGGAAGCATCGAACACGGGGCCGCACATGCAAGCGCCCTTCATACCGTCGACCGTCTCGACATTGCAGGTGTTGCAGGCGCCAAAGCCACAGCTCATCATGCGCTCAAGCGACACCTCGCAGTACGCACCGGCCTCGGCGGCAGCGGCGGCGACTTTCTTCATCATGACAGCGGGGCCGCAGCTGGCCACATAGTCGTAGCCGCCCTCGCCGAGCAGCTCGGCTGCCGGGTCGGTGCAAAAAACGTGCGTGCCCAGCGTGCCATCATCGGTGCACACGTTAACCGTGGCGCCCAGCGCGCGGAACTCATCGACACCCACGGCCTTGGAAGCGGTGCCAAAGCCCAGGCACACATCCACGTCAACACCCTGCTCGGCAAGCATACCGGCCAGGCACAGCACAGGAGGAACGCCGATGCCACCGGCGACGAGCAGGGCCTTCCTGGTGCCCTCGGGTACCATCCAGCCACGGCCACCGGGGCCCAGCAGGTTAGAGGTGGAGCCAGGGCCCATCTGGGACAAACGACGGGTATCGTCGCCCACGACGGCGTACCACAGCTCGACGGTGCCGGCCTCGGCGTCGGCGCGGTAGTAGCTCAGGGGCACGCGAAGCAGCGAGGACGCATCGCCGGGTACGGCGATGTTCACAAACTGACCGGGCTTGAGCGCACTTGCAAGCTTGGGGGCCGAGATGACGAGCGAGAAGATGCCATCGGCAATCTCCCGGTTCGAGACGACCTCGAAGTCGTGCATGCGTGCAGTGGAAGGTGTGGGCATAGACGCTCCAATCCCCCATGCGGTTGCATGGTCCAAACGAACAGAAAGCGCGGCACCGCAAGGGCACCGCGCACAAAAGCGATAAGGCTATGCTAGCAGATGCAGCCGTCGGCGAGCGTCTGCTTACCGCCGACAAACACATCGGTGGCACGACCGGTGAGCGTGCGGCCGGCAAAACCGGAGTTCTCAGCACGCGACTCGTAGCCGTCCTCGCCGACCGTCCAGGTAGCGGACGCGTCGAACACGGTCAGGTCGGCAACGGAGCCCGCCTTGACCTGAACCTGGTCGAGGCCCAGGATCTCACGCGGCTTGATGGCCATGAGCTCGACCATGCGGCCCACGCCCATCTTGCCCGTGTTGACCAGCTCGGTGAGCACGAGTGACAGCGAGGTCTCGAGGCCGATCATGCCAAAGGGCGCAAGCTCGAACTCGCGGGCCTTCTCCCACGGGGTGTGGGGAGCGTGATCGGTGACGATAACGTCGACGGTGCCGTCGATGACACCCTGACGGATAGCCTCGGCGTCCTCGTCGGTGCGCAGCGGCGGGTTGACCTTGAGCGAGGTGTTGTAGGTCTCGTCCAGGTCGTTCTCGGTCAGGAACATGTGGTGAGGGGTGGCCTCGCAGGTAACCTGAACGCCGGCGGCCTTGCCGGCACGCACGATCTCCAGGCCATGGGCGGTGGAGATGTGCTGGATGTGCAGCTTGGCACCGGTCAGCTTGGCGATCTCGATGTCGCGAGCGATCTGGAGCTCCTCGCCGGCAGCCGGCCAGCCCTCGAGAGCCAGACGGGTCGAGACCTTGCCCTCGTTGATCTGGCCGTGGCCGACCAGGTCATCGTCCTGGCAGTGGCTCATAAAGACCTTGCCGAACATCTTGCCGTAGTCCATGCAGCGACGGAGCATGCCAGCACCCTGCACGCCGCGACCGTCGTCGGTAAAGGCGACGGCGCCGTGGGCGACCATATCGCCCATCTCGGACATAGCCTCGCCCTTAAGACCGCGGGTCATAGCGCCCGACGGATAGACGCGGCAGTGACCGACCTCGGCAGCACGGGACTTGACGAACTCCACGACGGTGCCGTTATCGGTAACGGGATCGGTGTTGGGCATGGCGCACACGCCGGTAAAGCCGCCCTTGGCAGCTGCGCGGGTGCCGCTCTCGATGTCCTCTTTGACCTCGTAGCCGGGTTCGCGAAGGTGAACGTGCATATCCACCAGGCCAGGGACGAGGTACTTGCCGGAAAGGTCGCGGACCTCGGCTCCCTCGACGGCGAGATTCTCGCCGACCTCGGCGATCTTGTCGCCGTCAATCAGGACGTCAACGACACCGTCAAGCTCGACGGACGGGTCGACGACGTGGGCATTCTTAAGAAGCAAGGCCATTATCGGCACCTCCAAGCAGCAGATACAGGATAGCCATACGCACACAGATACCGGCGTAGACCTGCTCCAGGATGACGGAGCGTTGCGGGTGGTCGGCCATATAAGAGTCGAACTCGACGCCGCGGTTGATGGGGCCCGGGTGGCAGATAATCGCATCGGGCTTCATGAGCTTCTCGCGGTCCTTGGTCAGACCGAAGAGCTTGTGGTACTCGCGAATGGTCGGGAACGGGGCACCCTCGAGGCGCTCTTGCTGCACGCGCAGCATGTAGACGACGTCCAGCTCGGGCAGGACGGAATCGAGATCGCTCGTCACGTGGTCGCAGCCCAGGACCTCGGGCGCCGGCGGCAGCAGCGTGCCGGGAGCGACGGCGTAGGTCTCGCAGCCCATGATCTTAAGGGCGGGAATCAGCGAGCCGCACACACGGGAGTGCGCGATATCGCCGACGACGGCGACCTTCAGACCGTGGAAGTCACCCTTGTGCTCCCAGATGGTGTACAGGTCGAGCAGGGCCTGCGTGGGATGGTTATGCTTGCCGTCGCCGGCGCAGATGACGCTCGCGGGCGAGTTCTGCGTGACGATGTAGGGAGCACCGGCGTGCTTATCGCGAACGACGATGCAGTCGATCTTATAGGCGTTGAGGGTCTCGACGGTGTCAACGAGGCTCTCGCCCTTAACCGTGGAGGTCGAGGAGCCACCAAAGTTAAGGCTGTCGGCCGAAAGACGCTTCTCGGCGAGCTCGAAGGAGCTGCGGGTGCGCGTCGAGGGCTCGTTGAACATGTTGACGATGGTCTTGCCCTTGAGCGTGGGGACCTTTTTGATCGCACGCTCGTTGACCTCGGAGAACGCCTTGGCGGTCTCGAGGATGAGCTTGATGTCCTCTTCGGAGTACTCGGTAATGTCGATCAGGTGCTTATGGTTGAACGCCACGGTACTACTCACCTCCCAGCGGCGCGGAGCCCACATGGGAACCCGGCGCGACGTCGTTAATCTCGACAGCGGTGTGGCCGTCGACTTCCTTCATATATAGGTGCACGTTCTCCTCATGCGACGAGGGAACGTTCTTGCCGACAAAGTCCGGCGAGATGGGGAGCTCGCGGTGGCCGCGGTCAACGAGGACTGCCAGCTCAATGCGGCTCGGACGGCCCAGGTCCATGACGGCGTCGAGAGCGGCGCGAATGGTACGGCCCGTATACAGGATGTCGTCCACCAGCACGACGCGCTTGCCGTCGACGCTAAAGGGAATGTTGGTGGCGTGGATCGCGGGAGCGAAATTGGTAGCGTAGTCATCGCGGTAGAAGCTGATGTCGAGGCTGCCGAGCGGAACGTCGACGCCCTCGATCTCCTTGATCTCCTCGGCAAGTTTCTTTGCCAGAAGGTCGCCGCGCGTGACGATGCCGACCAGAGCGAGGTCTTCACAGCCCTCGTTGCGCTCGAGAATCTCGTGCGCGATGCGGGTCATCGCTCGATTGACGGCGGTCTCGTCCATGATGACCGCCTTGGGGGAAGTCGTGCCCATCGATCTCCTTCCTCACATGTCTTGACTGCTGACACAGTCAAAAAAATAGATGCCCGACCGCTCAAAGCGGACCAGACACCCACAGGAAAGACTGCTCTTTGGCAGCTATGTAATTCCATGTGGGTATCTCGTACCCCTTTAATGGTCAACGGATAGTGTAGCCAACCTCGAGCTTAATTGCGAGCATAAATACAGAGCAATCCGTAAACGGAGCCCAATGCTCAATAAACCTATATATATTTGTGGGACGAGCTTGAAAACGCACGCACGAGCTGGCATAATCCCCTCTGCTGCACGCAAATCGGATCTACGTCCAGGGCCGTGGCGTGAGCACTATCGCCAAAAGAGGAATATCTCTGTGTAGATTACGCACAGGGAGCTGCTTCTGTGCTATAGTTCAGGATTGTTTGTTAACGCGACATGTTCGTTTGTCGCCCAAGGAGGGTCAGTTATGTCCAAAGTTTGCGAAGTTTGCGGTAAGCACCCCGTTGCCGGTCGCTCCATCAGCCACTCTCACCGCGTCACCAACCGTAAGTTCCGCCCCAACATCCAGCGCGTCTACGTCGTCGTCGATGGCCACCGTCGCAAGATGAACGTTTGCTCCACCTGCCTCAAGTCCGGCAAGGTTGCGCGCTCCTAAATAAGGTCTTACCAACAAGTACCTCGGACTCTCCGGGTCAAAGACCTCGCGTTCACATAGAACTTACCAAAGGTGCCCTCCCCTACGGAGGGCGCCTTTTTGTACTCATTGGGGACAGACTTACATGAGTGAAAGCACTCATGTAAGTCTGTCCCCAATGAGCGGGACGATGCACTGGTAGATAGTTTTGTTAAAACGTTTCAGTTTATTGAAGCGTTTTAGTGTGCCTTTTACGGGAATCTTACCGTTCGCCGAATCATTTCTTGCTATCATGCAAGTCGTAGGGTAAATCTCCGATCGCAAGGAGACACAAATGGTGAAAAAGTCACCGGAAAACACTACTCCCGCAATTGTGGACAACGTAGAGGCGCTTGAGGCTAAGCTCGCTCAGATGCGAGAGGCCCAGGCGCTTTTTGCTACGTACACGCAGGAGCAGGTCGATAAGATCTTCTATGAGGCCGCCATGGCCGCCAACAAGGCTCGTATCCCGTTGGCGAAGATGGCCATCGAGGAGACCGGCCGCGGCGTTCTTGAGGACAAGGTCATCAAGAACCACTACGCCGCAGAGTACATCTACAACGCTTACAAGAACACCAAGACCTGTGGTGTCCTGGAGCGCGACGAGGCTTACGGCATCACCAAGATCGCCGAGCCCATCGGCATCGTGGGTGCCGTCATCCCGACGACCAACCCCACCTCCACTGCGATCTTCAAGACGCTGATCTGCCTGAAGACCCGCAACGCCATCATCATCTCCCCGCACCCGGCTGCCGCCAAGTGCACCATCGCCGCCGCCAAGCTCGTGCTTGACGCCGCCGTCAAGGCCGGCGCCCCCGAGGGCATCATCGGCTGGGTCGATGTCCCCTCCATCGAGCTGACCAACATGGTCATGCGCGACGTCGACATCATCCTCGCCACCGGTGGCCCGGGCATGGTCAAGGCCGCTTACTCCTCGGGCAAGCCTGCCCTGGGTGTTGGCGCCGGTAACACCCCGGTCGTCATCGACGACACCGCCGACGTGCTGCTCGCCGTCAACTCCATCATCCACTCCAAGACCTTCGACAACGGCATGATCTGCGCTTCCGAGCAGTCCGTGACCGTCATCGACACCATCTATGACCAGGTCAAGGCCGAGTTCCAGAAGCGCGGCTGCTACTTCGTCAAGCAGGGTGCCGAGATGGAGGCCCTGCGTGCCGCCATGTTCAAGAACGGCGCCCTCGACCACCGCATCCCCGGCATGGCTGCCGCCAAGATCGCCGAGCTCGCCGGCATCGAGGTTCCTGCCAAGACCAAGATCCTGATCGCCGAGGTCACCTCCACCGACCCCGCCAAGGAGGAGTTCTCCCACGAGAAGCTCTCCCCGGTCCTGGCCATGTACCACGCCAAGGACTTCCAGGAGGCCGTCGACAAGGCCGAGCACCTGGTGCTCGCCGGTGGCCCGGGCCACACCGCCTCTCTGTACGTGCACCCCGCCCAGGCCGAGAAGATCAGCCTGTTCGAGCACGTCATGAAGGCCTGCCGTATCGTCATCAACACCCCGTCCTCGCACGGCGGCATCGGTGACCTGTACAACTTTGGCATGAAGCCGTCTCTGACCCTGGGCTGCGGCTCCTGGGGCGGCAACTCCGTCTCCGAGAACGTTGGGGTGAAGCACTTGATCAACGTTAAGACTGTGGCCGAGCGCCGTGAGAACATGCTGTGGTTCCGCGCTCCCGAGAAGGTCTACTTCAAGAAGGGTTCCACGCCCGTCGCCCTCGACGAGCTGGGCAACGTCATGGGCAAGAAGCGCGCCTTCATCGTCACCGACCAGTTCCTCTTCAAGAATGGCAACACCCGCGCCATCGAGGCCAAGCTCGACGAGATGGGCATCGCCCACGACTGCTTCTACGACGTCGAGCCCGATCCGTCGCTGCAGTGCGCACGTCGCGGCGCCAAGCAGATGGCTCTCTTTGAGCCGGACGTCATCATCGCCGTCGGCGGTGGCTCCGCTATGGACGCCGGCAAGATCATGTGGATGATGTACGAGCACCCCGAGTGCAAGTTTGAGGACATGGCCATGGACTTCATGGACATCCGCAAGCGTATCTTCACCTTCCCCGAGATGGGCAAGAAGGCCTACTTCGTCGCCGTCCCGACCTCCTCGGGTACCGGCTCCGAGTGCACGCCGTTCGCCATCATCACCGACAAGGAGACCGGCATCAAGTGGCCGCTCGCCGACTACGCGCTGCTCCCCAACATGGCTATCGTTGACGCCGACAACTGCATGACCGCCCCGCGCGGCCTGACCGCTGCCTCCGGCATCGACGTCATGACCCACGCCATCGAGTCCTACGTCTCCATCATGGCTTCCGACTACACCAAGGGCCTCTCCGAGCGCGCTGCCAAGCTCGTCTTTGAGAACCTGCCCTCCAGCTTCACGAACGGCGCCAAGGACCCGCATGCCCGCGAGGAGATGCACAACGCCTCCTGCATGGCCGGTATGGCCTTCGCCAACGCCTTCCTGGGCCTCAACCACTCCATGGCCCACAAGCTCGGCGCTTTCCATCACCTGCCCCACGGTCTCGCCAACGCCGTCATCCTGACTCGCGTCATGCGCTACAACGCCGCCGAGGCTCCCGTCAAGATGGGTACCTTCTCCCAGTATCCTTACCCCAACGCGCTGCACAACTACGCCGAGATGGCCAAGTACTGCGGCATCGAGGGCAAGGACGACAAGGAGGTCTTCGAGAACTTCATCACGAAGCTCGAAGAGCTCAAGGACTTCATCGGCGTCAAGAAGACCATCGCCGACTACGGTGTTGACGAGCAGTACTTCCTCGACACCCTCGACGAAATGACCGAGCAGGCATTCAACGACCAGTGCACCGGCGCCAACCCGCGCTACCCGCTCATGAGCGAGATCAAGGAGCTCTACCTGGACGCCTACTACGGCCGCGAGCCCCAGGATTACGCCGTCTGCTAGTTTTAGCACGGTTTTTAACGGCGGGGGTGCACGGGTGTTTCACACACCCCCGCCGTCGCTTCTATCGCATCGTTGAAAGGATGCAACCATGCTGCTACCCGATTCCAAGACCGAGCTCGTCCGCCGTGGCAACAAGGTCGTTTACGACCTGGGCGACAAGATTGTCAAGGTCTTTAACGAGACCAAGCCTGTCTCCGACGTGTTCAACGAGGCTTTGAATCTTGCCCGCATCAATGAGTGCGGCATCCGCAGCCCCAAGGCGCTCGAGGTTTCCCAGCTCGAGAACGCCAACGGCTGGGCGCTCGTGACCGAGAAGGTTCCGGGCACCACCCTTGCCGAGAAGATGACTGCCGAGCCCCAGCGCTTTGGTGAGTACCTCGAGATGTTCGTCGACCTCCAGATCGAGATCCACGGCTACACCTGTCTCTTATACACATCTCCGAGCCCACGAGACCGAGGCTGATCT